>SOJG01000001.1 GCA_004375885.1 Dehalococcoidia bacterium | reverse complement strand
TATCTCCCTTCTCACCAATTGCATCACTTCTGCTCCTCAATCACCACTCAACACATAGGACACGCAACAGTCTGGTTCTCCCAGAACTCTCGCCAATCGGCAATTAGTATGGTAACATGTGAATGTCGATATTATGTTAAGGTTCGAGAAAACCTTGCGACCTTTCGACCTGTTCTCCTGATTTTCGCCGGCTTTCCCCGGACTCCCCTGGCCAAGAGGGACACGGGGCAAGAGCTGAGGCCGAGCTACGACTCTCACACACTGGCTTCCCGCGGTTCCCAGCCCCTGCCTGGTGCCCGAGTTCGCTATTACGCTCATGAGCCTCTCCCGGACCATAGATGCTCGCTCCAGTTCAAGATAGCTACAATCGGGTCAATAAAGCCCACCCTCACCACCACTCCTAGAACATGGTGCTCAAAGATGAAGCCGGCTATCGCAGGACTGGTCTCGTAGTAGAGAGATACAAACCTGGCGCCCACGCCGCTAGGCAGCAGAACCACATCCCGAAACTCCCTAAGGATGTCTATTTCCGTAGCTGTATCAGTGCCGTAGGCTGCGGTAGCGATGAAACACTCCGCACGATTGAACCTGGCAGTGATCGAGTAGTTGCCGTACATGGTGATGGTGGTTGCGACGCCCTTGACATTGGCGATGGTGTCCACATTCCCTATCCACCTGTCGAATTGATAGCCAGCTTCCGGAGTCACCGCCAGATCAACCTGTGTCCCCGGGGCATAGATAAAAGTGCTTTCGCCCGGGGCAGTTACCGAACCCCCAGGCGAGCTGGAGATCTTGAGGGTGTAGAGAGGAGCTGTCAGCCAAGGGTCAAAGCGGGCGTTTTCCGAAACAGCGTCTCCACTACCACCCGCTATCCTCCCGCTAACAGGGTCAGCGACGCCACCGCTCGGCCCACTGGGATCGCCCCACCAGTTGTCCGTGGCGTCAATGGTAACAGCGCTATCTTCGACGTACAGCCCATAGCTGGCACTCCCAGCAATGTTATTGAAATTGATGAGCACGGCGCTATCGGCAGCAACCGATTCCAGATAGATTCCGTGGTCATTTTCGTAGATCCTGTTGTACTTGATGGTGAGTCTGCTGTTGGTCAACAGACCATCCGGAGAAGTGGTTATGCCAGCCATGGCACCAGTCAATATGCTCTCAGTGAGGGTGATCTCACTTCCGCTGTCGATGGAAAGCCACACAGCAAAATCGCCACCATCAGCGTCGATGGTGAACCCGCTTGCCTCCCCACCAAAGAACACGATCTCAGCGGCCAGTTCCATGCTGACAGAACCCACAATAGTGGTTGCCTCAGCCCCATCTACCGACTGGAGGACCAGGGACTTCTCAATGTCTAGGTTCTCGTGGTATTCCCCCTCAGCCACTATGATGGCGTCGCCAGGGTCTGCCGCGTCAATGGCATCCTGGATAAGACCCGTCATGTCCACGCCCCAGGTCATCGGCTCCGTGCCGGGTTGAGCACGCAGCCACGGCGAGTAGAGCACCTCTGTCCCTCCGGTGATGGCGTCGCCAATACCGGGTCCTACTCCGCCGGGTCCGCTGGCATCGCCCCACCAATTTTTGGTGGCGTCCAGCGTCGCGGGTCCGTCATTCCTCAGCCCACGCCAAGAGTTGCCGAAGATGTTGTTGAAACTCACGGTGATTCCCTTGAGCTCTGGCTGCTCAGGAAACACATAGATGCCGTAGAGATTGTCTGTGAAAGTATTGCCTTGCACCGTCACATTGCTGGAATCATGCCGGTGGGAGCCCGGGGCGAAACTCATGCCTGCGCCATCGACATACCCACGCAGCATGTTGTTCTTGACCTGGGTGTCATGGAACTGCCCCCTGATGCCATCGCCCTCAGTAACCTCTTTATCCTCAACGTTACACCACACCAGGTTGCCTTCGATCAGCGAATCTTTGAGGTACCCGGTGATGCCATACTTCACATTAACTACCTCGTTGTTCCTGAAGGTGGCCACAGTCGGGTCAAACGGGATAACGGCACCCGCGTTGATGCCATATCTCCCATCTTCCACATAGCAATACTCGACAGTTACTTCCCTGGTGAAGGTGAGGCTGATCCCGAAGTCGCCGGAGTTCAAGACACGCACGTTTTTGACTGTGATACTGTCCGCCATGGCAGGCTCTGGAGTCGATATTGCGTGCAGGGCCTTCCGTACCGTCAAACCATCAATCACCACGACACGACCGGCCACAGTAACTATGCTGATCCCTATCGCATCCTCATCTGCTTCAATAATCGTTTCATCGCCACTGCGACCGCGTGCGTCAACCCCGGCCTGAGCACCCTCCAAAGTCAGCGACTTGTCGATGACAACATTCTCCGTATACAGCCCCGCCGCCACCATGATGGTGTCGCCATCCGAGGCAGCATCAATGGCTTCCTGGATAGTGGAGTGGTCACCGGGCACATTAATAATCTCGTTCTGTGCTATCACCGGCGTCGCCGTGACCAGCCCCAGGCTCGCCACTAGTACAACCGCCAGCACGATACTACATATCTTGTTCACGTCTTTCTCCTTTCCTTGCTTTTCTTGTTCCCTTATCGCCTCTCGTCCACAAACATAGCCGCCTGTCAATAACACAGCTCTCACCTCCACAAGCATCACCCCCTGTAAAAACATAAAACCGACCTTTTGAAGGTCGGTCCCATCGTAAGCTACTCGCCGTCGGGGCGGCAGCCAAGAACACCAGCGGATCCCCCCTCTTCATCTCTCTTCCCCACGATTCTGTCACTCACGCTCCTTCATCACCAACCGAAACCTAGCATCGGCAGCAGTCTGGTCTTTCCAGAATACTGGCGAGCCGCCCGCCAATGAATAATCAATATGGTAACATCCAGATGTTAAGATCCCGTTAAGACCTTCACCACACGGGCTGATGAGTCACCAAGTTTTCCGTAGCCAGTACAGCTCCATTACTGCCCTTTCGCGCGAAAGCAAAACCCTTGTCCTTCATCTCAGAAGTGGTTTCCGACTAGATTCCCACTCCTGCATCTGCAGTCGAGCCGCTTCCTGTCGAGGTGTTGCATTCTACTACATTTAGTGGTAGAATGGTTGCACACCACAATTTTTGGGGAAGATCTATGAATTGTCCTAACTGCGGCGGGCAGGAACTAGGGGTGCTAGACTCCCGGAGCCTGGATGAGGTAGTAAGGCGACGCAGGAAGTGCCGAGCCTGTGGTGCTCGCTTCACCACTTATGAGCGCATCCACCTACATGACATATTCGTTACTAAGAAGGATGGACGGCGCGAGGAATTTAGCCGAGACAAGCTTTGTCTGGGTATACGCAGAGCTTGTGAGAAACGCCCGCTGCCCGCAGGCGCCATTGACAAATTCGTGGACAACCTCGAGGCTGAGATTTACAGGGTGGGCAGAGGCGAGGTCTCCAGTTCCTATATCGGGGATCTGGTTATGGAAGGACTGAAGAAACTGGACCACATTGCCTATATTCGCTTTGCCAGTGTCTATCGGACATTTGCTGATATCGGTGATTTGAAACAAGAGGTGGATAGTCTGGCAGCACGAGGACAGATGACGCCCGTAAATCAACTGCCGCTGCCTTCTTCAGAGCTGGTGAATTCCTTGGCTGGTCGGAAGAGAACGTAAGAATGGCCAGAGCCCGCCGGAAAGAGAACCAGCAAGCTATTGGTCACGACAAAGTGGCTCGAGCTGTTTTCGCTGCTGCCGAGTCCATGGGTATAAGCGACAGGAAATTGCTGGAGAGCTTTGTTGACCAGGTGAGCCAGCGCTTAGAGGTAGCCCAGCCCTTCCCCGGTATGGAGGAGTTCGTCCCTCGGCGGACCGGAGAGCACATGTCCTCCTCCCGGATCCAAGCAATGGTCAGGGAGATTCTGAATGCAGACGAGTTCTGCCCTCAGGCCAGAAGCCAGGTTATTTCTGGAATCAAACTTAGCGAGAATGCAATAAGGGTTCTGGAAAGGAGATACCTGGCAAAGGACGGCAAGGGGAGGGTTGTTGAGACTCCACAAGAGCTATTTCACCGCGTCGCCAGGTACATTGCGTCAGCCGAATCTATATACGATCCGGGCGTCGATGTCTCGCTCTATGAAGAGGCTTTCTATCAGCTAATGGAACGCCTGGAATTTCTGCCCAATTCACCGACATTAATGAATGCCGGTCGAGAACTGGGACAACTGTCAGCTTGCTTTGTCCTGCCGATCGAAGATTCTATGGAGTCTATCTTTGATGCGGTCAAACACACCGCCCTGATTCACAAGAGCGGTGGAGGCACCGGGTTCTCCTTTTCTCGACTCAGGCCCGAAAGGGATAGAGTGGGTTCTACGGGTGGCGTTGCCAGCGGCCCTGTTTCTTTCATGCGAGCCTTTGATACCGCTACGGACGTCATCAAGCAGGGTGGGATGCGGCGCGGAGCCAATATGGCAATTCTCAGTGTCGAGCATCCCGATATCTTGAGATTCATCGAGGCCAAGGAGGACTCCGAGGCTCTCACCAACTTCAATCTATCTGTAGCCGTGACAGATGCGTTCATGAAGGCGGTGGAAGAAGGCACCGACTACAGCCTGCTCAATCCACGGACCGGGGAAGTGAAGGATAAGCTCAATGCCAGAGAGGTGTTTGACAAGATAGTTGACATGGCTTGGCGCACCGGCGACCCGGGTATTGTGTTCATTGATGAGATGAACAGGCATAACCCAACGCCCGAATTGGGCAAGATAGAAAGCACCAACCCATGCGGCGAGCAGCCCCTGCTGCCCTTCGAGTCCTGTAACCTGGGCTCCCTGAATTTGTCCAGGATGGTGGCGTATCAAGACGGCCAGCCTCACATTGACTACGACAAGCTGTCTCAGGCAATCAAGCTGGCAGTCCGTTTCCTTGACGATGTCATCGAAGTTAACCAATTTCCCCTGCCGGAGATTGCCGAGATGACAAAGGCTACCAGAAAGATAGGCTTGGGAGTGATGGGTTTTGCCGACATGCTGGTCCAGCTTGGCATCCCCTATGACAGTGAACAAGGGCTCGGTGTGGCCGAGGAGATTGCCCGAGTCATATCTGAAGAGGCGGATAGAGCCTCGATAGAGCTGGCTCAAGAGAGGGGAGTCTTCCCCGCCTTCCCGGGAAGCATTTATGACACCCCTGACGGCTCCCGTTTTCGCAATGCCTCTCGAACTACCATTGCTCCTACTGGCAGCTTGAGCATAATCGCTAATTGCTCCGGCGGCATTGAACCACTCTTTGCCCTCAGCTATGTGCGTCATATCCTGGAAGGTGAGGAGCTTGTAGAGGTGAACCCCTACTTTGAGGAGACGGCCAAGAAGGGAGGGTTCTATTCTCCCGAGCTGATGAAGCAGCTGGCGGAAGGGAAGAGGTTGAGAGACGTAAAGGGAGTTTCCGAGGAGATAAAGAGGGTTTTTGTTACGGCCCACGACATATCTCCTGAGTGGCACGTTAAGATGCAGGCCGCGTTCCAGAAGTTTACTGATAGCGCTGTATCCAAGACGGTCAATTTTCCTCAGGAGGCGACGCCCGAGGATGTAGCTAAAGTGTATATGCTGGCTTACCAGGAGGGATTGAAGGGGATAACCATCTACCGTGATAGGAGCCGCGATAGTCAGGTGCTCACGGTCGGTGAGGGTACGAAGAAGACTGAAGTCAAGCTATCTCCCAGGAAAAGGCCTAAGGTTACCAGGGGTGTGACTGAGAGGGTAAACACTGGGTGTGGCTATATCTATGTGACGGTGAATTCTGACAGTCGGGGGATATCCGAAGTTTTCTCTGCCTTGGGAAAGGCTGGAGGCTGTGCCGCGGCCCAGCTTGAGGCGATTAGCCGCCTTACATCCCTGGCTCTCAGGTCTGGAATAGACATCGACTCCATCGCAAAGCATCTGCGCGGCATTAGATGCCCTTCTATTGCCTGGGAGCAGGGACACGCTGTCCTGTCCTGTGCCGATGCCATTGCCAGCGTGCTGGAGAAGTACATTAGAGAGGAGACGGCCGCTAATCCAGAGGTGCCGTCTGGCAATCCTGAGATGGTCAAAAGCTGGGCCGGGCAATGCCCCGATTGTGGCGGTCCGTTGATTTACCAGGAAGGCTGCAATATTTGCCTCGCCTGCGGCTTCACTAAATGCGGATAGGGGTGAGAAAAGTGGGTAAATCGAGAGGTAGTTATTATTCGGCTCTTAAACGGATAACCAGAGTTGCCAATTCAGCCATCAGTCTAAGGAGGATCTGTAACGCAATAGCCAAGAGCACCGCCAAGGCGATGCAGGCAAATGGCTGCCGCATTCTATCCCTCAATTCCCAAAAGGAATATCTGATCACTGTAGGCACACATGGTCTGAGCGACCTTTACCTGAAAAAAGGCCCTCTTGCTGCCCACAAAAGCCTCCCGGACATACTTGAGGGAAAAGCGGTGTTTATTGCTGATGCTGCTACAGATGAAAGAGTGCAGCACCCTCAAATGGCGCTAGCGCAAGGCATATCCTCCATACTCGGTGTCCCTGTGCTGGGGAAAGGACACGCGATCGGGGAGATTCGAATCTACACTCGTGAGCCTCGCCAGTTCTCCGAAGCTGATAAGAGCTTCCTCTTCAGTGTTGCCAACATCTGCGCCGTCGTCTTTGAGCGGGCAGAGCTTCATCAGTTGCTTGAGCAGGACTATAAGCCGAGTGAGAAGCGCAGAAAATCGCCTCAAGTGCCTCCGGTACGTACTACGCTAAGGCCGACTACTTTCGCTCACCCCAGCGAGGAGGACTTTGCCAAACTCCTGGACTTCTATTGTATCGAATGGCTTTACGAGCCCCGCTCCTTCCCTCTGAGGTGGAAAGGCGGCAGGATAGCAGAGATGTTCACGCCCGATTTCTATCTGCCTGAGTTGGACCTTTATATTGAACTCACGACACTTAAGCAGAATCTACTGACCGAGAAGAATCGGAAGCGGCGGCGACTCAAGGAACTTTACCCTGAAGTCAATATCAAGCTTCTGAACAAAAATGATTTTCTCAAGCTCCTGGCCAAATATGGTTATGGTCCTCTGGGCACGGCCAAGGTAGAGGGAATCGATCGTGTTTTGTATAGCCACGCCCAAATTCAGCGGAGGGTAAGAACCCTGGCCAGGCGGATTTCGCGTGATTACGCCGGCCAGCGACTAATGCTGGTAGGCGTTCTGAAGGGCGTTGTCTGCTTTATGGCTGATCTGATGCAGCAGCTTTCCCTGCCCGTTACCCTGGACTTCATGGCCATCTCATACTACGGCGGTGAGGATCAGGTGGTGAAGATAACCCGAGACGTCGATAGCAGCATAACGGGGCAACACGTGATGATGGTTGAAGACATTGTAGACACCGGCATGACGCTGAACTACATCCTCGGCCACCTGTCTGCTCACAACCCTGCTAGTCTTCGTGTTTGTACCCTGCTTGATAAGAGAGCACGTCGATTGATAGATGTTCCCCTTGATTACGTAGGCTTTGAAATCCCGGACGAGTTCGTAGTCGGTTATGGCCTAGATTACAAGGGGGAATACCGTAATCTGCCCTTTATCGGCATCCTCCACCCCGAGCTAATCAAAGGCAACGCGCCACGATGATACACCGCCAACAGTCGGTGCCCCCTCTTTCGACAGCAATTCTGAAACGCTGATGAATGAACCTGCATCGCCTTCAGAGGCCAGGCTCAGGCCAAAAACAGGCAACTCAACCTAGCTCTCTGTCTGAGCGGCGGTGCATACAATGCGCGCAACAATGAGAGCACGGACCCAGGAACAAGAAGGCCCCAAGTAACCTCCCTTTCCTTGGCTCTGCACCACCTTCCTTTCTGCTTCCGCCTACCTTGCGCTGGGCCTTTCAGTTCCCACCACCTTTCAGCGTCCACCTACTCGGCGCTTAGCTCCGCACTCGCCAAGTCCCTGTTCGATTACTTGGAGCATTCATATGCTAGCACACCTCTAGCACTTTGTCAAGGGGTTGTGCTGGCTGACCGCCAAGGGAAGGAGGATGGGATACTCCGCTATTAGCTATGTCCTCCGAGCTTGCACAATCAGACCATCCCTACCGGGTCGACATCTATGGTCCAGCCGCGGGGAAAAGCAAACCGGGATAGAATCCGAGTTGAGTCTGAGCCGCGGAGCAGAAGCTGCCAGCGGTACCTGTCCCTGGCCCGGAACGCAAAAGCAGGCACCGGACCAATCACACCCAAGTCACCTATGTCCTCCCTCTCCCTTTCCTCAAGAATCAGTTGGTAGACCCTCTCTGCCTCCCGTCGACATGCCTCCGCATTAAGGTGGGTATAAACGAGGCGCACCAACTGGCTGAAAGGGGGATAGTTATATTGCCGACGAAAATCCATCTCTTTGCAGTAGAAGCCAAGGTAATCATGCTTAGCAGCAGCTTGAACGGCATAGTTATCAGGGGAGTAAGTCTGGATGATGACCCTGCCTCCTTTAATCCCGCGCCCAGCTCTGCCTGCCACCTGACACAGGAGCTGAAAGGTGCGCTCACCGCTTCGAAAGTCAGGGAGATTAAGGCCGGTATCGGCATTGACAACGCCAGCCAGGGTCACCTGAGGCAAATCCAGCCCTTTGGCTATCATCTGCGTGCCAATAAGCACATCCGCCTTGTGGTCGCGAAAATCTGTCAGCAATTGCTCGTGAGCGTATCTTGTCGTAATCACATCCCTGTCCCAGCGAAGCAATCTTGCTTCAGGCAAAAAATGTCCCATCTCTTCTTCTACCCTCTGTGTACCGATGCCCAGAAACCTGAGATGGCGCTGAAAACACTGCGGACAGACCTGGGGCACCCGAATAGAGTAGCGGCAGCGATGACACATTAGCCTCTTCTCCACTGAATGGTAGGTAAGGGCTATGGAGCAGCGGGGGCAGCGAAAGACAAAGCCACAGTTACGACAACGAACAAAGGTAGCTGTGCCCCGACGATTAAGGAAAAGGATAATCTGCTCGCCCTGCGCGACAGCCTCTTTCATGGCAGCTAGTAAGGAACGGCTAAACAAGCTAGTGTGTCCGGCCTTGAGTTCCTCCCGTAGATCCACTATGCTTACTTCAGGGAGAGGGGAATAACCACGAGGAGTGATTCTCTCTCTTAGCTCTAGAAGATGGTATTCGCCTTGCTGTGCCTTATGGAAACTGCCGATATCAGGGGTAGCACTGCCCAGGATGACAACAGCATCGCCTAGTCGAGCCAATTCGATGGCCACATCTCGGGCGTGATAACGGGGAGACTTATCCTCTTGCTTATATGTCCGCTCATGCTCTTCGTCGATGATGATGAGACCGAGCTTGGGCAGAGGAGCGAATACGGCGCTCCTCGCTCCGATGACGACGTCACAGTCTCCCTCCACTATCCGCCGCCATTCGTCATACTGCTCTCCCAAGGAAAGGCCACTATGCAGTACTGCCACGCGCCCAGGGAAGCGACCGGCAAACCTCTCCACTGTCTGCTGGGTCAAGGCTATCTCCGGGATCAGGCAAATGCCTCGTTTGCCGGCAGCAATAACCAGCGCCAGGGCCCGCAGGTAAATCTCAGTCTTGCCGCTGCCGGTAACGCCGAAAAGAAGAACGACCGCCGGTCTCGCAGAGTGCCTCGGCTCCCGCACGATGACTTCCCGCAACGATTCCCAGGCAACCTGCTGACACGGAGTGAGAACCGGAGCTGGGTGAGTCGTGAGGCTCAGATGAGATAAAGGGTCACGTCTTACTCGGAGCCTTTCCACTGAGACCAATTGGCGGCTCTCTATGGCTTTGACAGTATCAAGAGAGCAATTAAGACGTTTCCGCAGCTCGCTGGCTGAAATGGGTCGAGTCTGCCCAATCAGAAATTCCAGGAGCTCTGCCTGTTTATAGGCTCTAGACTTAGCGAGGCGAGCCTGCTCGGCTGCGATTCTTTCACTGTTAGCTATTAACTTAACGTAAGGAAGAGTTTTGGGCTTTGTCCTTGCTTTCTCGGGCTCCAGGGTTTTTACGATCAACTGACGGTCCAGCAACTGGTCCGTGATTTGCCTGGCTTTGCTCCTGCCAATTGCTTTCTCCAGTTCAGGCAGGCTGATCTTCTTTTTTTTTCCGATGATATGAAGGACTTGCCTTTGCTCCGCAGTAAGCGACAGATCCGCTTTCGCATCTGTCAGCTGAAAGCAGGCAGTAGTCCGTCTCTCAAGTCCGGGAGGCAACATCAAAGCCAGGGCATCAAACAGAGGGGCAAGATAGTGTTCGCTCATCCACTGAGCAAGCCTTATCTGTATGGGGGAAAGCAGCGGACAGTCAGTAACAATGCCGGTTATCTCCCTAGTCTGGGCAACTGATGGCTCATCTGATAAGCGGAGCACAACCCCCTGAACGACCCTGGAGCCAAAGGGCACCCATACTGCCTGCCCGGCACAGACATTGAGCCCTGACGGTACGGCATACGAAAAAGCTGATCGGCTCCCCGGTGAATTGACTGCCACCTCGGCGTAGGTCATTCAGAGGCTTGTTCTTCTTCTTCAGGCATGGCTTGCTCTACTGCCTTCTCCCGTCTTTCCTTGAGTCGAGCCCGCTTAGCGCTGAGCCCGCGCATATGATAGAGCTTGGCTCGGCGCACCTGTCCATGCCTGAGCACCTCCACATTTTGTACAGAAGGGGATTGGAAAGGGAAAGTACGTTCCACCCCAATGCCATAAGAGACCCGCCTTACTGTGAAGCTCCCGCCATCAACACCCTTCCTCATCCTAATCACCATCCCGTGGAAGTGCTGCAGTCGCTCTTTATCCCCTTCCACAGTCTTCAAGCTGACCCTGACCGTATCGCCCGGGGATAGCTGAGCGATATTGGGGTTCATTCTGGGTTTAACGAATTCTCTAACATCCATTTCGTTTCCTCATCGCAGAGATTAGCCTTCTTCAGGAGGTCAGGGCGCCGTTTCGCCGTCCGCAGGATAGCCTGGCAACGTCGCCACTGAGCCACTTCGCCGTGATTTCCTGAAAGCAAAACCGGAGGTACTGACCAACCCCGATACACCTGGGGTCTAGTATACTGAGGGTATTTTAGAAGCCCGTTGCTATGAGAATCACTGCGGGCCGAATCCTGCGAGCCAAGCACTCCCGGTATAAGTCTTACGATAGCGTCCACCACGACCAAGGCAGGTAATTCTCCTCCGCTAAGCACATAGTCCCCGATACTGATTTCATCAGTTATCAAATGATCACACACTCTCTCATCTAAACCTTCGTAATGGCCGCAGATTAACATAAGATGAGGGTAGAGCGCTAGTTCCTGAGCAACAGATTGAGAAAAAAGCCTGCCCTGAGGGGTGAGTAGTATGGTAGGCATCTCGCTTATGCCCAGTTGCTGTCTTATCGTTTCTGCTGCCTCAAAAACAGGCTCGGGCCTGAGCATCATGCCGGGCCCACCACCATAGGGATAGTCATCAACAGTATGATGCTTGTCATGTGTGTAATCGCGAATATTATGAATCGCGATGTGCACCAGTCCCCGCTCACTAGCACGCTTGAGCATGCTCTGGTTAAGTGGAGAGAGGAGCATTTCAGGGAAGAGGCACAAAATATCAATGCGCATAGGCTCCCTCAATAAGAGCTATCGAAGTGCATATCTTACCACGCAGGCAGCAACAAAAGAAAGTCGCCCTGCCTCCCCGTGACCCTGCGTTTCAGAGGGCAGCGTATAAGTTAGTCCGTGTTCGGCCCAGCCGTGTCGCCCCTCACCGGGACAAAAATCCGCCCAAAATCCAAAAAAACCGCCAAAAGGTATTGACAAAATACGGACAAGGTTTATAATAGAATTGTGGGGAAAAGTGGGGAAAAAGGGGTAAAAAGAGCACACTATGACAGAAGGTGTGGAGTCGGAAGTGGTGTCTGAGGTCTGGGGGAGCTACGGACACAACCTGACCACATTGCGAGTGCTTCTTTTTTGCATGAAATATCCTAAGCTGAAGTTCACCGCTGAATGCCTCGCAGTGAATCAAGGGGCGGATAAAGTTGGATTGGAAGCAGAGATACGGGATCTAATTGGGCAGGGAATACTAGACAGCAAAAGCGAGGCAGGCATTACCTACTACTGTCTAAACAG
>SOJG01000039.1 GCA_004375885.1 Dehalococcoidia bacterium | reverse complement strand
CTGATAACCTCTCGGCTTCCCCGTCACCCCGGTTTCAGGGAGGGAAGGTAAGAACTTCTCCTTAACCGAAGGCCCGGTCAAAGTAAATACGGAAGCTGCAAGCGGAGCCGCCATTGTTGCGGCAGTGCTTGACCGGTAAGGACATAGCACGGCGAACGTACCGGTATAGACCGCCTGTGTCGAGATGTTGTGGCCGCAACCAGGCACAACAAACCAGGGGAGCGCAAAATGATGGTGCCATCCCATGGGCACTCTCAGGGGACAGACTCCCCAAAGCCGGGCTTCTGCTGTCAAACCTGGGTGATATTTCCTAGATCGGTTCTTGAATGTCTTGAATAGCAGTCAACGCCCGGGCTGGCGTTTCTTGCCCTGACCAGAGAAGCTCAAATGCTCGCTTTATCTGCTCCAGGTAGCGCATCCATCCTGAAACGCGCGGATCACAAAAGAGCTGCGCTGTCGAGAAAATCTCTCGCAGCACTCGAAGTTTGGGGTTTTCATGCTGAGCTAAGAATCTCTCTGACCAATGCCGCAGCGGGGAGATCTTCACCTGTCCCAGGGCTAGCTGCTCGATCTGCTCAGGCTGCGTAGCAAAGAGGATAAACTCAGCGGCTCCTTCTGGATGTCGCCCACCTTTCGGAATGCTCAGAACATCCGCAACAATGAGGGCTGCCGGCCTCCGCCCCTCGGTCGGAAAAGAAGCAGGCCTCCAATCCACGCCAGATGCCCGCAACAGACGCTGGACTAACCAATCTCCTTCGAAGACCATCGCGATCTCGCCCTCGAGGAATGGGTCAGGCTCTCGAGCCCCGATCGGATTAAGTGTCTTGGCAAATGACGTCAGGTCCCAGCGGCGGCGAAAGGAGGATACCCATTCATAGGAGCGGATATTTGCAGGAAGAGCCGGAGTGAATCTCCCGCGATCATCGAACCACGAGCCCCCAAAGAACCAGATCCATGCCTGAGGCCACCACCCCGGATATGTGGGCATGAACCCGATTTTCCCCCGCGCGCTCATCTCTTCAAGCCCAGCATCGAACTCCCACAGGTCAAGCGGAATACGGCCCGTCTCAAACCGTGTCCCCTGCACGGCAGTCAGGTTGACATACAGCGTAACGATATCACCCGAGACCGGCACACCGTACAGCTCGCCGTTATACTTGCCCAGCTCAAGAAACGGCTGCTGGTAGTCCCTGCAAGCCAGTTGGGCAGGCTGAATCAATTCTTCGAGTGAGGTCAACGCTTTCTTTGCCGCAAGATCTGCGATCTGGTGATCTTCCAATCCGATCACATCTGGAGGCATACCTTGCCGCTGGGCATTCAGAAACTTCGGGAGGTCGGGACTGGACGCCCAATCCCCAGCCGGAACCATCACCACCTCATACTTGCATTGCGCCTCATTGAATGAGCGAGCAACGCCGGCCATCGCTTCCCATTCCCGTCCACCCCACTTCTCCCAATAGTCCAGCCTTATCCGAGCCACAGTTCCTCCCAGAAGTTCGCTCACTCGAACCGCGCGCCCAATCGGCGCGAAAACTCTGCCGCGAGTTGATGGCCCGTGTCCCGGCCGATCAACCTGAAGGCCACTTCCTGCCGTCCATCAGTGCCTCGACTGCTGCTTTCATCGTCTCGGCAGCCGCTGAGTATTGTCCTCGGTCCTGCTGCTCTATGGCAACGCTCTTAAGGTTCATCGCCAATTCCGACTCTTCATATTTCTTACTTAACCTGAGATACTCGGAGATTGACTGGCATAGTTCCCATTTGTCTGCATGCCCTAACAAGAACACTACCCGGTTTTCCTGTTCAAGGTCAGCAATACAACCCGGACAGGTCACGTGGCTGAAGAACCGTTCTTCGCTCTGAACTTGCCAAATCCCTTGACCGATCGGTATCTGGCTGAGCGCCAGAAAACAGATGTTGCTGTTTTTCACATTCTGCAGCCTCATGCCCACGAACTGAAACTCATCCGTTGGCGTCAGACCGGCAGGGCAACTGCCAATTATCTCCACCGGCTTAATGTTGATTACTATCATGGTCCTCTTGTGGACAAAGCTCGAAGATCACATTGCCCCCTTCCCCCGTCGCTGGATCAGGACACGACACGTACACTCCACCTTTCCGTAGCTTCGAGCGAGAGGCATTAGCAATGATGGAAGCCAGGGCAACACAGCAGAGCTTGGCCGCGTTGTCGGAAATGAGGCGCCAGCCGTCCAAGACAAAGGTGTCGCCCACTTCAAGCCCGGCATTACACCTGCCCCTGACAGCTACTACCCTTATCCTCTTAATTCTTAATACTCCATCCAGTTGGCACGACTTCGCTTCGCCCAACTATGGCTATATCGATTCACACAGCACGCCGGACGCGGCTTAGATTGCCGGGTAATACACCTGCAAACAGAGCATGACTTTGCATCTAACCGCTGCGATATCACCAGTCAGGTTTAGGCAATATTCATACATGTTCGGCATCTGCCTGTCAAGCAGGTTGAAGCGGTGGCGCCTCATCCCCCGCGGTCACAGCCCGGCCGAGTAGCTTGGCGGAGGCCTGCGTTACCACATAGACATCACCATCAGACTCGCCAGCACTGCCCCAGGTCTGCGAACCACTTGATGTCCCATTGGAGCCCTGGTCTTGCCTGCTTATGCCAGGGGCCGAAGTCCGCCCCCCTGCTGCCGATCTCTTCCACTGCCGTCAGAAGCTCGCTACGGTTGAACCGGTCACCCTGACAAGCTAGTCGCTTGACCCGCGGCTAGTCAAGGGATACACTGTTGGGGAAACTGCATCAAGCGGAGCCGCTATCACGACCATGGTTACGCCAACTCACGAGGAGTTGCTTCGCGAGAGTCAGGACCCGCCGACAGGCCGGGGAGCGGGCCGGTTTGTGGGGCGCACGTCCTCGACCAGTGCCCGACGAATCAGCCGGCCAGCGCTTGATAGCGAGAGGGTTTGCTTCGTCACCCGGTGCCGACGCTAAGGATATGCAACTGCGACCATATCGCGAGAGCGACATACCAGAACTAGTGAGCCTACTGAACGAGGCCGAAAGGGGATCATATGAGTTCATCCCCTACACTGAAGAGGACGTTCGAGTGCGGTTGACAGGGGCGAGCTGTGTCCTCCTGGCCGAGGATGAGCAACGCCAAATGGTCGGGCTCGCCTATCTCCGCCAGGATTGGTATGGTGAGACGGTCAGTTTCTACGTCCGACCGGGATCGAGCCGGGAAGAAGTCGCTGATCTCTTGCTCCCTGTTATCGAACCCGAGAATAAGACTGGCAGCCTCAGCACCGGGATCGACTCCCTAGATCAGGATAGGCTGGCCTTCTTCACGGCCAGAGGATATGGAGAGGAGGGCAGCCTATACCAGATGGTAGCCCAGCTCGACCACCTGCGACCCCTGCCGCAGCTGGCTGAGGGCTATCTGATGCGGAGCCTCAAACCACATGAGGAGGAAACGCTCATCCGACTGGCAAACGCCGCCTACGAAGGAGAGCGGCTCCGGCCCGGGATCCTGGACAGATGGAAGAAGGAAGATCCGGCTTTCGGCACGGATTGGATCCAGGTGGCCGAATATGAAGGGGAATTGGTCGCCCTGGTGGTAGCCCGCTCCGAACGAGAGTATAATGAGCACTATCATGCCAGCAGGGGCTATCTCGGCCCGGCCGGCACCCTCCCTGCTCACCGGGGCAAGGACCTGGTCAAGGCCCTCACCGCCCGGGCCATGAACTTCCTCCATGAGCGGGCGATGCAAACGGTCTGCCTGCAGACCTGGCACGGGAACCTGCCGGCCCTGGCAGTCATAAAGGCCCTCGGCTTCCGCCTGGATCATGAGTGGAA
>SOJG01000005.1 GCA_004375885.1 Dehalococcoidia bacterium | reverse complement strand
CCCATTGCTCCGGAAGGCATAGGAGCAGCCAATCCTGCCTTCGACGTCACTCCCCCTAGTTATATAACCGCCATCATCACCGAGAAGGGCATAATACGGGAACCTTACGCAGAAGGGCTGGAAGGGACGGGCTCCAGATTTTTGTAGTTGCTCGATTCATCAGGCGAGGATAAACCTGGCCGCGACATTCATTCGTAGGGGCAGGGCTCGTCCCCATGATCGGGATTCATCTGGACTCCCTCGCAATGACAAAAAAGAAGTGTCGCTAAGGCGCTGAACAGGACATCTGCTTTACCTTTTAGGAGTTGCGGTGCTAAAATTGATATGAAGGCTGACGATGTCAGGACATTCTAAGTGGTCACAGATTAAGCGGCAGAAGGGAGTAGCTGATGCCAAGCGCGGGCAACTATTTACCAAGCTTGCTCGTGAAATCATAGTGGCAGTGCGACAGGGTGGAGCTAATCTGGAAGGTAATCTTCAGTTACGTTTAGCCGTACAGAAGGCCCGTGATAATAACATGCCGTCGGAGAATATCGAGAGAGCCATAAAGCGGGGTAGCGGTGAAGCTGAGGGAGCTGTCTTAACTGAAATAAAATTCGAAGGCTATGGGCCAAGCGGGATAGCAGTCTTGGTGGAAACCTTGACCGATAACCGTAATCGCACTGTTCAGGATGTGCGCCGTCTCTTCACCCGCCACGGGGGTAATCTTGGTGAGAGTGGTTGTGTGTCCTGGCTCTTTGAGACTAGAGGAGTGATTACTGTAGAAAGCGATGCCTCAGATGCCGAAGAAATAGTGCTGCGGGCCATCGATGCCGGGGCTGAAGATGTCAAGACCGAAAAGGGTTATGTGGAAATCTACACGCAGCCACAGGATTTGGAGGAGGTAAGAAAGGCGATTGAGGAGAAGGAGCATGTGCTCTCGGCAGAGGTCTCCATGACGCCTAAAACCACAGTGCTGCTGGAGGAGAACAAAGCAATTCAGACCCTGCGTTTTCTCGACCAACTAGAAGAACTGGATGATGTGCAGCGTGTCTTCTCTAACATCGATTTTGCTGAAGCTACTTTAGAAAGGCTGCGCAGTCAAACCTGAGATGCGCATTCTCGGCGTTGACCCGGGTACTACAAATCTCGGCTACGGAGTAGTAGACGGCGAAGAGGAAATGCACATGGTCGACTGCGGAGTGCTCAGCTTGCCCTCTCGAATTCCCATGGAGGAAAGACTTCGCTCCTTCTACGCGGAGTTAAGCGCAATCATCGCTAAGCATAAACCAGATGAAGCAGCAATTGAAGAACCCTTTTTCGGCCACAACGCGAGGTCAGCATTCGCTGTGGGCAGGGCGCAAGCTACAGCCATTTTAGCAGCCGCGAACCAGGGATTGCCCATCTACTACTATTCGCCAGCCAAGGTAAAAGAGCAGATAACCGGCTACGGCCAAAGCGATAAACAGCAGGTTCAGAAGATGGTAAGAATCCAGCTCAGGCTTTCTGAGACACCTCGGCCCAGCCACGCTGCCGACGCCCTGGCTGTAGCCATTTGCCATATTCAGCAGAGGCGCCTCAACCAATGGCTCGCTCAGCATACCCCGATATGATAGCCACACTTGAAGGAATATTGGAATATCGCGCTGGCGGCTCCGTTATCGTCAATGTCGGCGGAGTTGGCTTTCGAGTCTATGTCCCTGACTCAACTTCGCGCAAACTAGGAACTGCTGGGGGCAAAGTCTCACTGTATACCCATCTCCACGTGCGAGAGGACAACATTTCACTCTACGGCTTTGTCTCAAGCGAAGAACTAGCTCTGTTCAGAAACCTCATTTCCGTCTCGGGAGTTGGCTCTAAAGTAGCTCTGGCCCTGCTCTCGGCGTTGAGTCCTGAACAGCTTATCATGGCTATCACCAGCGGCGACATCGACCTTATCAGTCAGACACCTGGCATCGGTAAGAAGATGGCTGGCCGCCTTGTCATTGAACTCAGAGGCAAGCTGGAAAAGGAATGGAAAGAGGTAGCCCTGCCTTTGGTCCGGGAGGCTGCCGATGTGATAGCTGCCTTGACTGGCTTAGGCTATTCCTTGACGGAAGCCACCAAAGCCATCTCTAAGCTTCCGGCTTCTGAGGAACTCAGCTTAGAAGAGAAGGTCAGAATGGCGTTGCAGCAGCTGGGAGGAGGATAGGCCGATCGCGGAAGTGCAGGCAGGAGAGGCTAGAAATAGCTCTTGTTTCAGCCTTGCTCATGCTATAATGGAGTTTTCTCTTCTTGGTGTGTGTCTGCAGGCAAGGAGGCTGACTTAGTTGGGGCTGCGTATCAGGACACTACCATTTCCTTCAGCATGAATCGGAGGAAACATGAAATTCGTGAAGTGGTTTGAAGACATTGGAGTGAAAGACCTGGCTCTCGTTGGCGGCAAGAACGCCTCTCTTGGTGAGATGATAAGGAGTCTGGGGGAGAGGGGGATAAATGTTCCCTCCGGGTTCGCCATCACTGCGGAAGCATACAGGCACGTGGTAGAGAGGGCAGGCATCAGCCAGAGGATCAAGGATGCCTTGATGGGCCTGGACACGCACGATATGAAGAATTTGGCCCAGCGGGGCAAACAGATAAGGAATCTGATCAGGACTGCACCCTGCCCCAGTGACCTGGAGGAGGAAATAAGGGCTGCCTACCGCGAAATGGAGAAGAAATACGGACGGGACGTTGACGTCGCTGTAAGAAGCAGTGCCACCGGTGAGGACTCGCCTACTGCCTCCTTCGCCGGACAGCAGGCGACCTATTTGAATGTGCGAGGCGAAGACGAGGTCTTGAAGAAGGCCATGGAATGCTTCGCGTCCCTGTTCACAAACCGGGCCATCTCCTACCGGGTGGATAAAGGCTTTGACCATCTTAGCCTCTATCTCTCCGTAGGGGTGCAGAAGATGGTCCGCTCTGATCTAGCCTGCTCTGGCGTCACATTCTCCATAGATACAGAATCGGGCTTCAGGGACGTGGTCTACGTGACTGCTGCCTATGGTCTGGGCGAGAACGTGGCGCAGGGGGTAGTGGGTCCGGACCAGTTCTACGTTTTCAAACCTACATTGAAGGAAGGCTTCAAACCCATCGTGGAAAAGAAGCTGGGGACGAAGGAGAAGAAACTGGTCTACAAGGGCGATGGCACTGGAACGGAGCAGGGGGAGGTCACGGTTGCGGGGCAAAGGAAGTTCGCGTTGAGCGACGAAGAAGTCCTGACTCTGGCCAGGTGGGCCTGCGTTATAGAAGACCATTACGGCCTGCCCATGGATATCGAATGGGCGAAGGACGGGGTAACGGGCGAGCTTTTTACAGTGCAGGCTCGACCGGAGACGGTGCATTCACAAAGGAACATGGCGTCGCTCAGGACTTATGTGCTTGAAGAAAAGGGCAAGCTGCTACTCAAGGGGGAAGCCGTTGGTATGAGGATAGGGCAGGGCGAGGTGAATGTAATAGAACACAGCGGCGAGATCGACAGATTCCAGAAGGGTCAGGTCCTGGTCACTGACATGACCGATCCCGACTGGGAACCGATAATGAAGATGGCCAGTGCCTTAGTCACCAACAAGGGTGGCCGGACGTGCCATGCAGCTATTGTTAGTCGGGAGTTGGGGTTACCCTGTGTAATCAGCACTGGCAAGGGGACTGAGGTCCTGAAGGAGATAAAAGAGGTCACGATAGACTGTTCGCAAGGCGAGGGAAGCATATATGAGGGCAGATTGCAGTACAGAATAGACGAGGTGGAAGTGAATAACGTGCCCAGGCCCGACACGAGAATAATGATTAACACCGGCATCCCCGATGGTGCGTTTATTCAAGGTCAAATTCCCAATGATGGCGTTGGTTTGGCTAGAGAGGAGTTCATCATCGAGTCTTACATCGGCATACATCCCATGGCGCTGGTAGAATATGATGAGTTGAAGGAAGCAGCCAAGGATGATCCCGAACTGGCAAAGCTAATTGTAGAGATAGATGAGAGAAGTGCTCCATACGAGGATAAGAGGCAGTTTTTCGTCGACAGTTTGGCCATGGGGGTGGCGAAAATAGCGGCGGCATTCTATCCCAACGAGGTCATCGTTCGTTTTTCGGACTTCAGGACAAATGAGTATGCCAACCTGATTGGGGGGTACCGTTATGAGCCGAAAGAGAGAAATCCCATGATCGGCTGGAGAGGAGCATCGCGCTACTATGATGATAGGTTCAAGCCGGCCTTTGGTTTGGAATGCCAGGCGATAAAGAAGGTAAGGGATGAGATGGGGTTGACCAATGTGAAGGTAATGGTTCCTTTTTGCCGGACGCCGGAAGAAGGGAGGAAGGTAATAAGAGCGATGGAAGAATTCGGCCTAAGGCAGGGAGAAAATGGGCTGGAAGTGTATGTAATGTGCGAGATACCATCAAATGTGGTTTTGGCCGAGGCATTCGCCGACGTATTTGATGGTTTCAGCATAGGGTCGAACGATTTGACGCAGTTGACTCTTGGCTTAGACAGGGACTCGGAGCTTGTGGCGCACATATTTGATGAAAGAGATGAGGCGGTGAAAAGGCTGGTCAAGCAAGTGATAGATGCCGCACACGATCATCAACCGAGAAGAAGAGTAGGGATATGCGGTCAGGCGCCGAGCGATTTCCCTGAGTTTGCCGAGTTTTTGGTTGAATGCGGGATAGACTCAATATCTCTGAACCCGGATGTGGTATTGTCAACGAGGCTACATGTTGCCGAGGTGGAACGCAGGATGAGATCGAGAGCCAGAAAAAAACGCGGTTGAGGATATGACGTTGGCGCGGATATGACTCGAAGGTTTCTCTCACTCGATATGCTCGCAGTGATTCCATGGCAAGCAGACCTATTGTACGCGAAGAGATAGAGAAGAAAGAAGAGACTCTTTCCCCTTATGCCGTTAAGAGCAAGTTCAGTCGTGGTCGGTTGAAGCGGGAGGAGCCGTGCCCCGTGAGGACGGGTTTCCAGCGTGACCGTGACCGGGTTATCCATAGCAAGGCCTTCCGCCGGCTAAAGCATAAGACACAGGTTTTCATCGCTCCCACAGGTGACCATTATGTCACCAGGCTTACGCACACTCTGGAAGTATCCCAAATAGCCAGAACTGTAGCTCGAGCTCTGAATCTCAACGAAGACCTCGCCGAGGCTATCGCTCTGGGACACGATCTGGGGCACACGCCTTTCGGTCATATAGGCGAGCAGGTCTTAAATGAACTGTATCACGGTGGCTTCAGGCATAATGAACAAAGCTTGCGAGTAGTCGATTTGTTGGAGAGGGAGGGGCAAGGGCTGAATCTTACCTGGGAGGTGCGAGACGGCATCCTCAATCATTCTAAGGGACAGGCCGAGGTCCTGGGAGAGGGATGGGGAGATGCTGGCACTCTGGAGGGTCGAATATGCAAGATAGCCGACATCGTAGCCTATGTTAACCACGACGTCGAAGATGCCATAAGAGCCGGCATTATCTCCCCTGATGATGTGCCGAGTTCGGTGGCAGCAACCCTAGGACATACGCATTCACAGCGAGTGAATACCTTGGTTTGTGATATAATAAGCTACTCCTGGCCTGTCACAGGCAATGGCGATTTAGCCGGGGCGACTATAGGCATGAGCCCTGAGGTCCTGACAGCAACTAATGTACTCCGCCAGTTTCTATTCGATAGAGTGTATTATCCGAGCCTAGCTGAAGAGGAGGCAGTAGAGGCAGGAAGGGCATTGCGTCTATTGCATTCTCATTTCCTGAGGCATGAGGACAGGTTGCCTCGGGAGTTTGCTTCTTTGCCGGATGAGAAGGAGCGCAAGGTCATTGATTACATTGCCGGGATGACCGATCAATATGCGCTGAGGTTAGCGGGAGAAATATCTCAATGAGCGTGATCACGGAGGTAAAGCAGAGACTGGATATAGTGGAGCTTGTCTCTGAGCATGTTACGCTGCAGAAAGCGGGGCGTAACTTCAAAGGCCTGTGCCCCTTCCACAGTGAGAAACACGCTTCGTTTTTTGTCTTTCCTGCACAACAAAGCTGGCATTGCTTTGGCGCCTGTGCGACCGGCGGTGACATTTTTTCTTTTATCATGAAAAAGGAGGGCATTGATTTTGGCCAAGCTCTCCGTCTGCTGGCAAAAAGGGGAGGTGTCGCTTTGGGCTCCCTTGAAGCGCCAAGCAAGGCTGAGGATCAGAGGAAAGAGAGACTGTTTCAGCTTAATGAGGCTGCTGCTGAATACTATCACCATTTGCTGTCGAGTGCTCGGGCAGCCGAGGCAGCCAGAAGCTATCTGGCAAGAAGAAAGATCACGCTTGAGACTACGAAAGAGTTCCGCCTCGGCTTCTGTCCTGATGCCTGGGAGACCCTTAAGAGCTATCTGCTGGGTAAGGGCTACCCGGAGAAGGAGCTAGTAGAAGCTGGTCTGCTAATCGAGAAAGAGGAAGGAGGCAGTTACGATCGATTTCGCAACCGGCTGCTCTTTCCTATATGTGATATCCAGGGTCGAGTCACTGGTTTCGGAGCTAGGGTTCTGGATGACTCCTTGCCCAAGTATATCAACTCACCCCAAACACCAATCTTTGATAAGAGCACGAGCTTGTATGGCGTTGATAGGGCCAAATCTGCCATTAGGAACAAGAACTCGGCGATAATTGTAGAAGGTTACATGGATGTCCTCACTGCTCACCAACACGACTGGCGAAATGTAGTTGGCTCAATGGGAACTTCCTTAACCGAGAAGCAAGTGGAAGGCATTAGAAGGCTAACCAGTAACGTAACCCTGGCGCTGGATGCGGATCTTGCCGGGGAAGAGGCCACCTTGCGCGGCAAAGCGATATTGGCTTACTCCAATGTTGAGGCAAATGTCATTCTACTACCTCCAGGCAAAGACCCGGACGAAGTAATAAGAGAGGACCCTCCGCTTTGGCTGAAGCTAGTAGAACAGGCGATGCCCATCATGGGCTTCGCATTTCAATCTGTGATAGGCAAGGTCGATATCAACAGGGCCAAGGACAAGGCCCTAGCTGTGCAGAGACTCCTGCCGTCGATTCATGAGATAAAAGACCCTGTGCAGCAATCCCACTATGTGAAGAAACTGGCAGGTGAACTGAGAATCGAAGAATCAGCCATAAGAGTCGCTTTGCGGGAACTCACTGCCGGTCAGAAAAGGCTGCAACGTAGCAGGGCACCACAGCGATCTCAGCTTGTCTGCCAGCTTGTGTCTAGCCGTCTTGAAGAACATTGCCTAGCCCTTCTCCTTCAGTATCCGGAGCTTCGTCCTTTAGCTCGAGAGCTATCATCAGAACACTTCGAATGCACCGAGAATCGGGAGGTCTTCGTCCACTGGCAGCGTTCTTCCGAAGGCTCGAATCTCGGGAGTCAACTTGACAGTAGTCTAATAGAACATTTACACTATTTGGTTGGCAAGGATTTTCCGCCAGCTATACGGGAAAGCGAACGAACACGACACTTCGATTTAGCCGATTGTATTCTCCGTCTGCAAGAGAGGTTATCCCGGAAACTAGAAACTGAGAAGGAGGCGGCGCTTGAGATCGAGAGGGAGAAGGGCGGCATCTGTTCAGAGTTGTCCAAACTAGAGGAGCAAGGGATAGATTCCGGGCAACAGCTTCAAGATATCTTTGTCAAAAGAGGAAGGAAACCCTGGATGCAATGAAAGAAGAAGAGACTAACCTGGCGAGTGATGAGGAAGGGGCTGAAGGCCCAGTAGCCGATGAAGGCGAAACTGAGGATGCGGGCAGCCCAACCGATGAATCTGAAGGGAAAGAAGAAGGCGAGGTATCGCTGCCCGTGGGAGTGCAAGACATCAAGCCCCCAACACCGGTAGAAGAACATGAAATAATCGATGATTCGGCTCGTATGTATCTCCAGGAAATCGGCAGGGTGCCGCTTCTCAATGTCCGTGAGGAGAGGCTACTATGTCGGAAGATAGAGCTGGGCAGAAACCTGGAAAGGATCGAAGATAGCCATTTCAAGAAATATAAGAAACTCCCCTCGCCCGCTGACATGGTTGTCCATCTGATTTCGCAGTTAGCCAAGGCATACCCGGTAGCGCAGATCATTGAAGAGCATATTGGCGTCGCTCTCTCCGGCAGCGTGGTAGAGGTGATCAGAAACAACGAGTTTCGTTCTGCCGTTGATAACGTGATAGACCCATCTTTGACGGCGGCAGTTGCCGAAGGAATAGACAAGGGAACTGCTGTGGCAGAGGAAGCAATAGTGAATCTCTCCATAAACACTCGACTCCTACCGCCGCAATTGCTGGAGCTCATAGCTGGAGAGAGGACTTCATGGCGGGATCTAAAGACTCTCCTGGGTGATGACCGCTTCCTGTCTCAAGTCGATTCGCATAGCGGTGAATTCAAGGCTTACTTCGAACAGGCAAAGAACGAGGCGAAGGCATCAGAGAAACACCTGACTGAAGCGAACCTACGCCTGGTGGTGAGCATCGCCAAGAAATACATCGGGCATGGCATGCCCCTGCTTGAGCTTATCCAGGAGGGGAATATTGGCCTTATCCGAGCTGTGGATAAGTTCCAGTATAGGAAAGGCTATAAGTTCAGTACTTACGCCACCTGGTGGATCAGGCAGGGTATCACTCGATCTATAGCTGACCAATCCCGCGCTATTCGTATTCCGGTGCACATGGTAGAGACGATCAACAAGCTGCTGCGCACAATGCGACAGCTAGTCCAGGAACTGGGACGCGAACCGAGTTACGAGGAGATCGGCAGTCGCCTGGATATACCTCCAGAAAAAGTGGAAGGGGTCATGGCCTTGTTTTTCCGTGAGCCGATATCGCTGGATATGCCCATCGGCGAAGATGCAGACAGTTGTCTTGGTGATCTTGTTGAAGACCATGCTACTATGACACCCACTGAAGCGACTTCGCGGCAGCTACTCAAGGAGCAAATAGATAGAGTTCTTGATGAGCTTACCGAGCGTGAGAAACGAGTGCTTCAGCTTAGATTTGGCCTCAAGGATGGACACGCTCGGACGCTGGAAGAGGTGGGCAGAGAATTCGCCGTAACTCGAGAAAGAATACGACAGATTGAAGGCAAGGCTCTACGCAAGCTACGTCATCCCATTCGTAGTCGAAAGCTCAAAGGTTATCTGGACTGATTTCACTTCGAGGGCAGGTTCAGCATAGTACCCATCGTTCTGGACAGCTTGCCTCGCGACAGCGACTTAGTCAGCTCTCGCATCTTGCGAAACTGATTGAGCAGTTGATTAACATCCTTGGATGTAGTGCCGCTGCCTCGGGCAATACGGCTTCGCCGTCTGCCATCAATAATGGCCGGATTACGGCGTTCTTCGTAAGTCATAGACAGGATAATGGCTTCCACCTTTCTCAACTGCTTCTCGCCTTCCACGTCTGGTAAATGGGAAGCGAATTTGGCGAAGCCGGGTATCATCTCGACCAGTCGCCCCAGAGAACCCATCCTCTGAATTTGTCGCATCTGGCCAAGCAGGTCCTCGAAGTCAAAATCCCCCGCGCGCATCTTTTTCTCCAGGTCCTTGGCCTGTTGCTGGTCAAATGTCATCTCAGCTCGCTCGATTAGGGAGAGCATATCTCCCATACCCAGGATGCGAGACGTTAAACGGTCGGGATGGAATACTTCCAGAGCGTCCATCTTCTCACCCGTGCCCAAGTATTTTATGGGCACTCCGGTGACATATCTAATGGAGAGAGCAGCTCCGCCGCGGGCATCTCCGTCCATCTTCGTCAAGATGAGTCCCGTGAGCCCGATGCGGCTGTGGAATTCCTGAGCCACCTTTACGGCGTCCTGGCCGATCATAGCATCTACCGTAAGCAATACCTCTAAAGGCTGTACCAGCGATTTGATATCAGCTAGTTCCGTCATCATGGCGTGGTCAATATGGAGGCGTCCTTGAGTATCTACTATAATCCAGGTCGATCCCGTTCCCTTAGCTTGCTTCAGGGCACGCTGACAAATCGCTGTCGACGCTACGCTAGGATCCTCGCTATATACGGGGAGATCGTGTTGCTTAGCCAGTATCTTGAGCTGTTCAATGGCAGCAGGCCGGCGCGTATCAGCAGCTACCAACAAAGGGTGCTGACCTAGGTGCTTGAGGTGAATAGCTAGCTTCACTGCCGTAGTGGTCTTGCCGGAGCCCTGCAATCCGACAAGCAAGGCAACCGCCGGCGAGTCGGTGGGTGAAGCAAGACGGCTGGGCTCTCCACCCAGAATAGCTGTCAGCTCTTGACTGACAATCTTGATGATCTGTTGCGCTGGTGTCAGGCTGTGCAATACTTCAGAGCCGAGAGCACGCTCTCGCACCCTGGACAGGAATTCCTTGACCACTCTGAAATTGACATCTGCCTCCAGAAGGGCCAGCCGCACCTGGCGTAAGGCATCGTCAACGTCCCCTTCACTGAGCTTGCCTTTCCTAGCGAGCTTATCAAATACAGCGGTCAGCTTCTGCGTCAAGACTTCGAGCATATGAACCCCGAAGTATTCTATTCTTGGTCGAATGCTATAGTCAACTCAGGCGCGCACGTCCAGGATTTTGAGGCACGGGTCAGCAATGGCATTGCGCCTAGCATAGAATCAGCATACTATATGGGTCTAATGGAATATCTGTGGGCACCATGGCGGATGGAATATGTACAAAAGGCCGTGGAAAGCGGCTGCATACTATGCCAGAAGCCCGGCCAAAACAATGACGAGGCGAACCTTATCCTCTTTCGTGGTCAACACAATTTCATAATCCTGAACGCCTTTCCTTACAATCCGGGGCATTTGATGGTTGCCCCTTACCGGCATATAGCAGACCTGCAGGACTTGACTGACGAGGAAGCAAAGGAGTTTTTCGAGATTATTAAGAAGAGTGTGGAACTGCTCAAGGAGGTAATGAAACCAGCTGGCTTCAATATCGGCACCAATGTAGGCAGTGTCGCCGGAGCCGGAATAACGGAGCATATCCATACTCATATAGTACCCAGGTGGCAGGGTGACACCAACTTCATGCCGGTCTTGGCTGATACCAAGGTCGTACCGGAAGCCTTGACCGGCACATATCGGAAGCTGAGAGCAAAGCTGTAGGAGAAAATGGCAACTCCGTTTTTCCTCACCGGTTTGATGAGTGATCTTCATGACTCGACCCCTAGCGGTTGCTGTTGCCAGGCTTCTGTCAGGCCCTTGAAGACGAGAGGGAGAGCGAGGGGGAGAGAAAAATGGAACTATCGCCCTTTCAGGAGGGGTTGTTCATGCACCTGATTGTCCTCCTGGGGATTGTCAGTCTGTTCGGGGATATAGCCTAGTCAGGGGCCAGAAGCGTTGTCGGACCCTATCTGTTTACGCTGGGGGCGAGTGCCAGCATTGTTGGGGTGGTGACTGGCGTCGGGGAGTTCAGTGGTTTCGCCCTACGTATTGCCTCTGGCTACCTGGCTGATCGCACTGAGGCATATTGGCTGCTGACCTTCATCGGCTATGGACTACTCCTTTCTATTCCTTTGCTAACCTTTCCCATTCCCTTCCTTGCCTTTTCCTACAGCTACAGCCCGGTGTTAATTGGCATAGTATTATGGGGTGTGGTCATGGGGATTCAGGAAACGATTATGCGTGCCGCCATCGCTGACCTAACACCTGTGGAGAGAAGAGGATTCGCCTATGGAATCTTCAATACGGCATATGGGGCGTCCTGGTTTGTTGGAGCTGCCCTGATGGGGTTACTCTATGAGCTTTCTATCAACTACTTAATCCTGTTTGTCTGTGTCGTGCTGCTAGTTTCGGTTCCGCTGCTATTCGCGGTCAGAAGAACAGCTTGACCTTTTGACGGGATTATCATTTTGCACCGCTCGCGATATCATAGCCAGGCACAATTTCGCCTTTGTGTTCAGTTAGGAATGCCTCGCACTGAGTTGAGGATCGACTAGCCCCTCCAGAAGCCGGGAGAGAGTAGCATGAGAACCGTAAACAACTCCAGTCTCCCCAACCACATACAGACAATCAAGACAGATTTGGCTGCATCGGGGAGCCAGGCATAGTTCTGACCAGGACCCACTTCACCCAGACCAGGTCCCACATTTCCCAGAGTAGCAGCCACTGCCGAGACCGCTGTCCCCAGATCAAGCCCCAGGAAGGCAAGCACTACTGAAGCTACAACAGCAACAAGAATATAGAGGAAAAGGAAAGAGATTATGTCCCGGATCACTTCCTCTGAGAGAGGCTTCTTGTTGAGTTTCAACGGAACCACGGACTTGGGAGAAATAGCCCTCCTCATCATCACTCCCGTGTGTTTCGCCAGTGTTAGGGCCCGTATCACTTTTATTCCCCCTCCAGTTGAGCCACCGCAGGCTCCGATGAGCATCAAAGCCAGAAGCACCATTCTGG
>SOJG01000065.1 GCA_004375885.1 Dehalococcoidia bacterium | reverse complement strand
CTGAGTACCCTCTTCACGCGATTACGCTGCACCGCCTTGCCCACCTTTTTGGTCACCGCAAAACCATGTCGGCTCAGGCTCAGACCATTGGGCATCGCCTTCATTACCAGCAAGCTGTTTGCCCACACTTTGCCTTGTCGATAAACCAGGGTGTATTGTGCCCTATTAGTTAAAGAGTGAGGCTCCTTCACAGGATAGAGTTAAACAGGAGTCAGCCTGTATCTCCCCTTGAGGCGCCTCGCTCTGAGCACTCGTCTTCCAGCCCGAGTGGCCATTCTAGCGCGAAAGCCTAAACTGCGCTTGCGGGGAATCTTCTTCGGTTGATAAGTCCGCTTCGGCATGCCTCAACGTGTGGATCGCGACAGTCCAACGCCTCCTGTCTTCCAAATATGCCCTGGCGCGTAAGGTAACATGGCCAGATAGCGAGCTCTCTTTATGGCCTGTGCTAACCTTCTCTGGTGCTTGGCACAGGTTCTGCTCCTCCGTCGCGACACGATCTTACCCTGGCTGGAAATATAGCGAGACAACAGGGAAGCATCTTTATAGTCGATTTTCACATCCCCCTTGCAGAAGGGACAGAATGCCGGTCTCGCCCCGAAGCTCCTGGTCCTTCTTACTCTTTCAGTAGTACGCAAATCTCCTTCTCCTCTATGCTAGTCAAAGGGCAAGTCTTCAGGCTCCAACTCCCCTTCCTCGGGAAGGGAAGCTGGAGCTCGCACACCGAGGAACAGCACGCGATCCGCGGTTACCTCAAGGCTGGTGCGCGTCTGCCCATCCTGTCCTTCCCAGTTGCGAGCGTGTAATCGTCCCTCGACGTAGACTTGCCTCCCTTTACTGAGGAATTGATTGCACTGTTCAGCCGGCTTACCCCAAACACTAACCCTGAACCAGTTTGTCTCTTCTCTAGTCTCTCCAGCAGAAGTCGTGTAACGATGGTTAGTAGCCATGCGAAAGGAAGTAACTGCCTTTCCATTGGGCGTGTACCTCATCTCTGGATCAGATCCTAGGTTGCCAACAAGTATCACTTTGCTTAAACTTGCCATATCAATCGTCCACCTTTACCACAAGGTATCTCAGAATGTCCCTTGAAGCCCCGATCTCGGCTTCCAGCTCCTTGACCGATTCAGGCATCAGCTTAAAGCGAGCCAGAACGTAGTCGGCCTCCGTTACCTTCTGTATGGGGTAAGCTAGCCTTCTTCTCCCCCATTGCTTTACGTCTTCCACCGCCCCACCACGACCGTTAATGGACTGAGTCACCTTGCCTATGATCTTGGCCACTCCCTCTTCATCAACTTCGGGATTGATCATAGCCACCAATTCGTAGTCACGCATGCCTAGATTTTATACCATAGGGAACAAAATGGCAACAAGGTGTATGATGGCACAACTTGCCATATCTGGAGCTAGAATGCCAAATAGGGCCAGTGTTATAATCCCACCAATGAAAGTGTCTGAGTTGGGGGAATTCGGCCTGATTGACCTCATACGCAGCAGCACCACCCAAGACGAAATCTCCGGACGTACTCCGAGGCACGAGGTTCTGATAGGCATTGGCGATGACGCCGCCGCCTGGCAAGGTGATAGCCAGATCCAATTAGCTACCACTGATACTCTAGTCCAGGATATACACTTCGATCTGGACGTCATTAGCTGGGAGGAATTGGGCTGGAAAGCGATGGCTGTAAATCTAAGCGACATAGCTGCTATGGGCGGTATTCCGAAGTACGCTTTGCTTTCCCTGGCGCTGCCTGGCGGACTGGACGCGGCAGACATCTCGAGGTTCGTCAACGGCATGACTCATGTGGCCAGAGAGTTCGGAGTGGCCATAGTTGGAGGCAATGTAGCTGCCTCTCCCAATGTAGTTATCACTATGACAATCATAGGGTGCGCCAAAGGCAAGGCGGTACTTAAGAGATCGACGGCCTGCCCCGGCGAGCATATAGCCATCACAGGATATTTGGGACTATCGGCAGCCGGCCTGGAAATGCTCAAGGGGAAAACCATCTCGGATGCTGAAATGGGCGATATCCTGAGACGGGCTCACCTGCAGCCCAGGCCAAAAGTGAGAGAAGGCCAAATCCTAATAGAACAGGGGGTCAGGACCGCTATAGATGTAAGCGACGGGCTGATTGCTGACCTAGACCATATATGCGAATCCAGCAAAGTGAGCGCCAGGATAAGGATGGAACAGGTGCCGATGCACCCTGTAATCACAGCAAATTTCCCTAACTATCAGGAATTGGCTTTGTGCGGTGGGGAGGACTATGAACTCCTTTTCACGGCTGATACGGCGACCGTTGCCCGGGCTAAGCAAGCTCTAGACTGCCCCGTGACTGTAATCGGTGATATGACGGAGGCAACGCTGCCAGCACGGGTGACCGTATTAGACAGCAAGGGAAATACCGTCCCCTACAGAAGAGGGGGCTGGGAGCATTTCAGAAATGGAGTCCCTGGACCTAAATTCTCATAGCCCTGAACAGACTCAGCTTCTGGGAAGCTGCCTGGGCGAGCTCGCTCAAAGAGCTGATGTTTTCCTTCTGGTAGGTGAGCTGGGAGCGGGCAAAACGTGTCTTGCCCAGGGCATTGCTCGCGGCCTGGAAGTAGAAGAATATGCCTTTAGTCCCTCTTTTGTCATCCTCAGAGAGTATCATGGCCGGCTTCCCCTATACCACATTGATTTCTACCGCCTGGATCGCATTGAGGAGATAGCTGACCTGGCGCTGGAGGAGTATTTCTTCGGCGATGGAGTTTGTGTTATTGAATGGGCAGAGAAAGGGCTGCCGATAGTACCCCGGGATAATCTGCTCATCACCATACGATATACTTCGGCCGCCAAACGAGGACGGTCTGTATCCCTGAAACCACAAGGCCAACGCTACCGGGAACTAATAGAGCAACTGAAAATCAGAGAAGGGATAATGGCCCTGAGGAGAAGTCGCTTGACTCGTTGACTCTTGCTCTGTTAGTGTGAATCTCTCTTGTCACGTTGTGCATCTAGAGGAGATTTATCTAGAGTTAGGAAATCAGATTCTCAGTATGGAACTAGCGATAGATACTTCGTCCGATATCGCAGGTATCGTTTTATCCCATAGGGGTGAGATACTGGCTTCGCTAACCTGGCGAACAGCACACAACCACACAGTAGAACTGCTGCCGAACTTGATTTGCCTGTTACAGCAAGCCAAGGTGGAACTAGACTCAGTGGAGGCAATCATTGTAGCTAAGGGTCCGGGGAGCTTTAACGGGCTTCGAGTGGGCTTAAGCACCGCCAAGGGGCTGGCATCTGCCCTGAATATCCCCTTGGCTGGTATAAGCACATTAGAAGCCGAAGCCTTTCCTTTCGCCTTTACTGGGCTGCCTCTGCGGCCGGTTCAAAAGGCTGGTCGCGACGAGATAGCTACTGCACTCTATCAGCAAAAGAATGATGAATGGCAATGTCTGGAGGCGGAAAATTTGACCACAGTCAGGGCCCTGTCCCGTCGCATTAAGCAGAGAACGCTTTTCTGTGGCGACATCCCTTCGAATATCCTCGACGAATTACGGCAGACTGTGGGCAGGCGAGCTATAATTGCCCAGTATAATAGCCAATCCCGAGCCAGCTGTCTGGCTATATTGGGTTGGCGAAAACTCAATCAGGGAGAACACGATGACCCGGCCACCCTACAGCCATCATACCTTCGCGCCCCTCATATAACCAAGCCCAGAGCTAGGAGGCCTCCTGATGCCACCCTCAGTGAGGTAACGGAGCCACGAAATGGAAATTCCCAGACTGGACGCTGAGTACACAGCAAGGGTCTGTTTTGCCTGTGGTCAGGAGAACCCTATAGGGCTAAAGCTGAAACCTATCCATGATGGAGAAAAGGTGATCGCAGAGTTCACCGCGGGCGAGTTTCATCAAGGATGGAAGGATGCGATCCACGGAGGCATTCTCTATACGCTCCTCGATGAAGTAAATGCCTACGCCATGCTCTGTCGCGGGATTGAGTTTGGCGTTACTGCCAGAAGCGAGATAAGATTTAAGCGGGCAGCACCCATCAACGAGCCAATTCAAGCTTCCGCGTGGGTCACTAAGGTGACAAAACGGCTGGTGGAGACCAGAGGAGTGCTTACTCTCAGGGACAATACGGTCCTGGTCGATGGCGATTTCCTGTTCTACGTCTGGAGACAGTCAAAAAAGACAGTCCTCTGGGACATGGACGGAGTTATTGCCGATTCCTATTCCTTCCACTTTGCTGCCTGGCAAGAGACCTTTGCCAAAAGAGGAGTACAATTCACCACAGAGGATTTTGCCCAGCTCTTCGGCACCAGAAATGACTTCATAGTGGAGATTGTTATGGGCAGGGATCTTTCCGAGGAAGACGTCGGAATCATGGTACAGGAGAAGGAGGAGGCTTTTCGACAGAAGGCACGAGGAAACATCAGGCCATTTCCTGGGGCGGTAAGGCTGCTGAGTTCTATAAGGAAGGCGAATTTCAAACTGGGATTGGTGTCTTCGGCGCCAATGGAAAATATCGACTTAGTCATAGGCGAGCTTGATTTGGAGAGATTGTTCGATTGTATTGTTTTCGGTCGAGAAGTATCCCAAAGCAAACCCAGTCCTCAGATATATCTTTTGGCTGCCGAGAGGCTGGGGGTGGCACCCAGTGATTGCGTGGTAATTGAAGACTCCGCTCTGGGAGTTCAAGCAGCCAAGACCGCGGGGATGAAATGCCTGGCAGTAACCAACACGCATCCTCGACAGAAGCTCGAGCAGGCTGACAAAGTGGTTGACTCTCTGGAAAACGTGGATTTACTCACGTTACTCACAAGGGTTTAGAAAGGAGCCAGTTGAATATGGAGAGAAGTCTAGTCATTATCAAACCAGATGCCATACAAAGGGGATTGGCCGGGGAAATCATCTCTCGCCTGGAAAAGAAGGGGCTCAAAATCGTAGGTATGAAGATGCTGCATATGGATAGGAATCGGGCTCAGCGCCACTATGCTATTCACAAAGGGAAGGCCTTCTTCAATGATCTGGTGGATTTCATCACCTCCAGCCCAATCATCGCCATCGTCTTCCAGGGTAAAAACGCGGTGGACATAATACGACAAACGATGGGAGAAACTGACCCTGCCAAAGCCAGCAGCGGCACTATCAGAGGCGACCTAGGCATTGAGATTGGACATAACCTGGTGCATGGCTCCGATTCACTGGAAAATGCCTCCGGTGAAATAGACCTGTTCTTCTCAGCAGACGAAATCGTCGACTATGACCGAGAACTGGACAGATGGATCTACTGAATTCTGACTACGGGGATGGCCTTGTCCCACAATTTGTCCAGTTGGTAGTAGTCCCGCTCGGAGGGAGCAAATATGTGAATGATAACAGAGCCAAAATCAGCAAGCATCCAGCCTGAGTCAGGTGTCCCTTCGTTATGATGAGGCGCCACACCTTTGCTCTTCAGTATTTCATGGATGCCCTGCCAGATAGCTTCAAGATGCCGCTTGGTGTCTCCCGTGCAAAGGACGAAGTAGTCCGCGAAAGAACACAGGGCTCTCACGTCCAGCATGGCAATATCCCTCGCTTGCTTCTCAGAAGCAAGTTCGGTAGCCAGGTGCGCTATTTCTGCCGCTTCCAGAAAGGCACTAACCTCCCTCTACATTATACCACTTATGGCAACCCCTGACCGAGACCAAGATCATCTTGCCATTGGACATTTCGGATATGACACGCTTCGCCCGGCAACTGCACTGCCCCGCCACTCTGCCTGCAGACTTGACAATCAAATTTTCCAGTCTGCAATATATCTGTTATAATTCGGACGCAGGCGAAGATATGCAAACAAAATGGTGGCGTAGCGGATTCTTCTACGTGCTGCTTCTGGCAGTGATAGTGGCTCTGGTCTTTGCTGCTATGTCCGGTGAGGGGCCTAAGGAAGAAACCCTGCCCCGGTTTGTCGAGGCAGCCAAACAAGGCGAAATCGATACCATTTTGCAGGATGGGGAGACGTTGTTCGGCTTAAAGGAGGACGAGAAGTTGTTTAGGTCTGCCTTCAACGGCGATACCAATGCTCTCCGCGATTACCTGGAAAAGGAAGGGGTGATCCTCGGCGCGGAAGGAATAAGAATCGACGTTAAACCTGCCGGCTTAGATTGGGGAGCGATAGCACTAACAGTCATCCTGCCCATCGTGCTGCTTGGAGCATTGTTTTACTTCCTATTCTTCCGAGCTGCCCGCGGCGCTGGGACACAAGCTTTCAATTTCAGCAAGAGCCGCGCCCGATTAACTCTCGACCGCAGACCCGATGTGACTTTCGCGGATGTGGCCGGAGCAGACGAGGCCAAACAGGAGGTCCAGGAAGTAGTGGAGTTTCTCAGGTCTCCGCAGAAATTCCAGACACTGGGAGGACGCGTACCTCGAGGAGTGCTCCTGGTAGGACCGCCAGGAACCGGTAAGACCTTGCTAGCCAAAGCTACAGCTGGAGAAGCCCGGGTGCCATTCTACTCTATTAGTGGCAGCGAATTTGTGGAGATGTTTGTGGGCGTGGGTGCTGCCAGGGTCAGAGACCTGTTTGAACAAGCCAAGCGCAATGCACCATGCCTTATATTTATTGATGAAATTGATGCCGTAGGCCGACACCGTGGGGCAGGCTTGGGTGGAGGGCACGACGAAAGGGAGCAGACACTCAATCAAATCCTGGCTGAGATGGATGGCTTCGATACCAATGTTAACATCATTGTCATGGCCGCCACCAATCGCCCCGACATCCTCGACCCGGCCTTGTTACGTCCCGGGCGTTTTGACCGCCACATTGTCATCGACCTACCCGACATAAAAGGCCGCAAAGCTATTCTGCAGGTACATGCCAAGGAAAAACCGCTGGCCAAGGAAGCCGACCTCGAGACTATAGCCAAGGAGACGCCGGGGCTCAGCGGAGCTGACCTGGCTAACCTAATCAATGAAGCGGCCATACTGGCTGCCAGACGCAACCGTAAAGACATCACATTGAAGGAACTCGAGGATGCTGCCGACCGCACCATGGCCGGACCGGAAAGGAAAAGCCGGGTAATAAGCACTAAGGAGAAGGAAATAACTGCTTACCACGAAAGTGGGCATGCCTTGACTGCCAAGATGCTGCCCAATGCCGATCCTGTGCATAAGGTCTCCATCGTTCCTCGAAGGATGATTGGTGGCTGGACACGCCTGTTGCCCGCGGAAGACCGTTACCTCTGGACCAAGTCTCAATTCGACGACGGGTTGGCGGTGCTCTTGGGCGGACGTGTTGCCGAGGAGATCATCTTCGGGGACATTACTACCGGTGCCCAAAACGACCTGGAGCAGGCGACTAAGCTAGCAAGAAAGATGGTCACCGAGTATGGAATGAGCGAGAAATTGGGTCCCCGTATCTTTGGGCAAAGGCAGGAACTTGTCTTCTTAGGTCGGGAGATAAGCGAACAAAGAGATTATGGCGATAAGGTTGCCGACGAAATCGATGAAGAGGTGTACGCCATTATTCAGCGGGCTTACAAGACCACCAAGAGAATCCTGACCCGTAACAAGGCCAAACTAAGAGAGCTAGCTGAAGAACTGATAGCTCGCGAGACTCTTGATGAACCCGAGCTCGATAGATTGTTTGCCGGCTTAGCGGCGCAGCCGAGCCCGGGCTGAGTCGAAGACCGAGAGGGGCAGAGACACAGAAAACAAGGGCAGCGAAGGGCGTTCATGCCGGGGCCGTATCTCAACTCCCTATGTCCATCTCCATGTGATTCTCTCCCACGGAGCCAAGCCGGCCTGCTTCTTCGGCAACAATATCTTCATCCAGCTTGACAAAGAGCGGCTCGGGCTGGCGAAGCTTCTGTCCCGGCGGTAAGAGCTGAGCCTCCCAACCTGATTCCATGACACCGCCATCAAATCCCAGAAACGAATGAAGTTTCTCAGAACTGAAGGGAATGAAGGGATAGAAAGCAGTCTTCAATACTGTCAGTACAGAGAGGACAGTGTAGATGGACTCGGCCGAGGTCCCGCGGTTCGTCTTGATTGTCTTCCACGGAGCCTGTTCGTCAAGATAACGATTGGCTTCCTGGGCTAGAGACATGACCTCCTTGACCGCTCTCTTGAACTCACAACGATAGAGCAATCTGTCCACAGCGGCCAAGCTCTCTTCGGCTCCATGGAGTAATCTCTGGCTCTGTGCATCGAGTTCTCCCACCGGAGGCACGATCCCCTCGAAATTGCGATGAGCAAAGGTGAGAACACGATGAGCCAGGTTGCCGTAGGTGGCTACCAGCTCATTATTATTGCGCCGCAGGAACTCTCGCCAGGAGAAATCGCTATCCCCGGTCTCAGGCATATTTGCTGCCAAGGTATATCTCAGGGCATCCGGGTCATATCTTTCCAGGTAATCATCGAGCCAGATCGCCCAATTTCGGCTGGTAGAGAGTTTCCTTCCTTCGATAGTCAAGAACTCATTGGCCGGCACATCATAAGGAAGATTCAGATTACCGTAACCCATCAGCATCGCTGGCCAGCTGAGACAATGGAAGAAGATATTGTCCTTGCCCAGGAAATAGAAACCCCTGGCATCCTCTTGCCAGAAAGCCTGCCAGGCCGTATCATCCCCCTGCAATTCTGCCCATTCCTTGCTTGCCGATAAGTAACCGATCACATTCTCAAACCATACATAAAGGCGTTTACGCTCACAGCCCGGTTGCGGCACCGTCACTCCCCAGTCCAAATCACGCGTAATCGCCCTGTCTCTTAAGCCTGCGTTCAGAAATTGCCAAGCGCCGCCGAGCACATTGCGCCGCCAATGAGTTTGCTCTTTGATCCAGGCAGCCAGTTTGTCCTGAAAAGAAGAAAGGCGCAAGAAGAAATGCTCCGAAAACTCAAAGCGAGGTGGAGTGGAGCAGAGGCAGCAGCGAAGCTCCTTAAGTTCCGATGGGCTCAAAGGCCTGCCACATTCATCACATTCATCACCCCTGGCCCCAGTGAAGCCACAGTGAGAACAGGTTCCTTCCAAATAGCGGTCGGGAAGGAACCTCCGGCACTTAGGACAAAACGCTTGAAGCATCTTGTCTCTGTAAATGTGACCCTTATCGAGCAAAGTAAGGAACATGTCATGGGCAACTTGGGTGTGATTGGCGGTGTCGGTCGTGGTAAATATATCAAAGGATATGCCCAGTTTACTCCAGCAATCGATGAACTGCCTATGATACCTGGCTGCTACTTCCTGTGGAGTAGCAGATTCTTGCTCAGCCCGAATGGTAACCGGCGTTCCGTGCTGGTCACTGCCCGAAACCATCAGCACATGATTGCCCTTAAGGCGATGATAGCGGGCAAAAATATCGGCCGGCAGATAGGCACCAGCGACATGCCCCAAGTGCAGTGGGCCATTGGCGTAAGGCCAGGCAACACCTATGAAAATCCGCTCGCTCAAATCGCTCCCCAAAAAGCCAGCTTACTGCAAAGCATTAGCTACTCCCCGTCATTATCGTAAACCGTGACCTCGGACTGGCGACTGCCTGCCCTTATTGCTTGGACAGAAAGGTAGATATCTGATTTCCTTTCACCGTGACGTGTGAGATATGTCCATAGCTCAAGCAGCAATCAACACAAAGACGCTGTTTTTCATCTCCTTCCCCGTTGAGTAGGAGATAACGCTCTCCATATTTCATAGCACGATGACAACCATCACATTCCGTCTTTGCTATCACAATACAACCACGGCGCATTTTAGCTCCTTTCCTGAAATTTCAACCAGGCTCGAGTCCTACCTTCAATAACGAGAGTAAACTCACCTCTTGGTTCGACAAAATGCTCCCTAGCCTGGCTCACTCTACCTCTGAAAATCTGTTCGTGAATCTTGGTAAGCTCACAGCATAAAGCTAGCCTTCTGTTCCCCAGAGTCTCTTCAATATCACTCAGCGCCCCACTGAGGCGATGGGGTGTCTCGAAAGCCACTATAGTTCTTGGTTCATCTACTATTGCAGCCAGAAGGCGTTGCCTCTGCCCCTTGCGGCGAGGCAGAAACCCGACATAAAGGAACTGGTCAGTAGGCAGTCCAGATACCACCAGTGCGGTAACCACCGCCGAAGCGCCAGGAATCGGTACCACAGAGACCCCGCGCTCAGCCGCAGCAACGATAAGCTCGTAACCAGGATCGCTCAGACCAGGCGTGCCCGCTTCCGAGACCAGAGCCAGATCCTCTCTCTCAAGATAGTCCAACAGATAATCAAGTTTGCCTCTCCGGCTATGCTCGTGATAGCTGGTCAACGCAGTCCTAATATCGTAGGTATTAAGCAAGCGGCGCGTAGTGCGTGTATCCTCAGCAGCAATAAGCTTCACCTCCCGCAAGACGCGCAGGGCACGCAGGGTAACATCCTCCAGATTGCCAATAGGAGTAGCAACGACATAAAGAGCAGCCATGAGCTGAAATTATACTTAACAGCTATGATTTCATCTACAGCCTTCCACGACTTCGGAGCGCTAGACGATAACCCACTCACATCCCAAGTGACTCGCTTCTTATCATCCTGAGCCAGGGCAAGCCAAGGCGAAGATGCCACCTCCCCTCAGGTTGACAGCCGCACCTCAGTACCCTCGTCTGGACAGATGGATGACGCTCCGAAGTGTATCATATTTGGGGAGGTTTGTGCTGGCTCGTTGCGTCATTGCTGGTGCCGCGCACTAATCTCTGACCTCGATAACCTGGCGAGATTGCGGAGCCTGTTGCTGGCCTGAGCAGAATTTCCCGGGATATCGCTTCAACACTACGATAGTTCACAGGCATAAAGCGACATTTCCTGGTCTGCGTACAGTCAAGACCAATACAAAGAAACAACGTATTACTAATGGCTAAAGGAATGCCAGCACGCAGCCTTGACTTCAATCCCTCATGCCTGTATAGTTCGTGCCAACTCCTGCCAAGCAAAGAAGAATGCCTCACCCTGGATTCAAAGAGATGGAACGCGCCTACGGATTTGATGAAGTGGCGCTCGTCCCTGGTGATGTGACCATTAATCCTGACCAAGTCAACACGGATTTTGTCGTAGGAAATCACACATTTTCCATACCCATACTGGCCTCGGCTATGGATGCTATTGTTGACCCCGCCTTCGCTATCGAGCTTAGCAAGCTTGGCGGGCTAGCTGTCCTTAACCTGGAAGGCATACACACACGATACGAAAGACCCGGTGAGGTTTTAGACCAGATTACCGGAGCTCCTGAGAGAGAGGTTACGTCTCTGCTTCAAAGGATTTACTCTGAGCCTATCAAGGAAAAGCTCATTGGCCAACGCATTAGCGTAATCAAGCAGGCTGGGGCTATTTGTGCAGTATCCATGACTCCAGCCAACACAAAACGGCTGGCTCCTATAGCCAAAGATGCCGGGATAGACATACTGGTGGTGCAATCTACCGTCACTACAGCTCGACACATCTCCAAGAGCTATCGGGGACTTATCCTGCCTGAGCTATGCCAGCAAATGTCCCTGCCTATCATAGTAGGGAATTGCTGCACTTACGACTCAGCATTAGAGCTGATGAGAGCAGGGATCGACGGCGTCCTGGTGGGAGTGGGGCCGGGGGCTGCCTGTACTACCCGCGAGGTCATTGGCGTGGGAGTGCCTCAGGTAACTGCTACTCTGGCTTGTGCGGCGGCCAGAGAAACATATCTTAACGAAAGCGGCAAGTACGTCTCAGTGATAACGGATGGAGGTATCCGCACCGGTGGTGATCTATGCAAGGCGTTCGCCTCCGGTGCTGACGCTGTAATGATTGGCTCGCCTCTAGCTCAAGCAACAGAGGCGCCGGGAAGAGGCTACCACTGGGGCATGTCTCACCCTCATCCAACCTTGCCTAGAGGGACTCGTGTTAGAGTTGGCACCACCGCCCCATTGGAACAAATTCTTCTGGGTCCTACTTCCGTCACCGACGGCACTCAAAACCTGGCTGGTGCTCTGCGCACTGGCATGGGCGTGTGCAGCGCTCGAAACATCAAGGAAATGCACAACGTCAAGATGGTCATCGCCCCATCTATCAAGACTGAAGGAAAACACTTTCAGGCAATCCAGAACGTCCCCTGAGTTCATAGGAACGCAGAAAGACAGAACCAGCCACCAAAGCCAGCTAGAATCAAAGCGCAAACGCCGAATACAATCTTTTGCACCTTCAGTGTCCACCACCGTCTTGACTCGAATGTACCCACGGAGAGAAACTCGCTCCAGAGGAAATCGCAGGGCAGATGCACCAGAGCCAATAGGATCACCCCCTTAAGCCCAAACCTGGCAGCCCCGGTTACAAGAGCTGCGCCTACAGTCGCCCACCATATGTAGAAGGCGGGGTTAGCTCCTGTAACTACAATGCCTGTCACCAAAGAGCTAGTGGGCGGACTGCC
>SOJG01000015.1 GCA_004375885.1 Dehalococcoidia bacterium | reverse complement strand
AGCATTTCAGTCAGAGATATGGGGTGGCCAGAACGATACCGCTTGTTGAAATCCTCTCTGGCCAGGAGTTGGGCGATTGTAAATCTCCTGGTGAGGTCGATCACATCGTCCAAGGTGAAGCTGGAGAACCATTCGCTCTGCCATCTCAGCTCCGTTTTATCCTTATCTACCACCTTGAAGAATTGGTCCATGTAGGTCTGAGCATTGCTCTCTATTTCATCAGGGGAGAGCATAGGGCGAGTGGCTGACTGGCCGCTGGGGTCGCCAATTCTGGCTGTCCAGTCGCCCACTATGAGAGCGACTCTGTGTCCCAGCTCCTGCAACTGACGCAGCTTTCTTAAGCCCACCACGTGACCCAGGTGGATGTCGGGAGTGCTGGGGTCGAAGCCTTGCTTCAAGGTCAGAGTTCTGCCCGAGTTCAGCAGCCTGAGTAGGTCCGGCTCCGTTATGACTTCGGCCACTCCTCGTTTCAGTATGGTGTCAAACCTTGTATCAGTCATTCTGAATCCCTAGCCAAAACGCCTTCTACTGCTTGAAGATCCTTTTCGATTTGCGCCTTCAGCGCTTCAGAAGAGGCGAAGCGTTGCTCATCCCTCAATTTCTGCACGAATTCAACCTTTATCTCTTTGCCGTATAAGTCCCCTTCATAGTCTAACAGGTGAGTTTCCACTGTTTTCATGCCCTCCCCAAAGGTGGGCCGGACGCCAACGTTGGTTGCTGCAGGAAATCGTCTGCTGTCTATGTGAACGATAGTAGCATAGATGCCGTTGCCCGGTAATGCTTGCTGTGGCATCAGATCCAGATTAGCGGTGGGGAACCCCAGGAGCCGTCCCCGTTTGTCGGATGTGATGACCTTGCCTCTCAAGTGGAAGTAGCGACCCATTAGCCTTTGTACCTTTCTCATATCCCCCTGGCCTAGGGCCTGGCGGATGAGTGTGCTGCTCACCGCTTCGCCATTGATGGTATAGGGCGGGATAACTTCTACGCTGAACTGCATGTCATGCCCTAGTGTGTGGAGCATGTTGATATCGCCCTCCCGGTCTCGCCCTAAAGCGAAGTCGGGCCCCACCATGACGCCGCGCATCTTGAGGTATTGCGCAACTAAGGAGACGAACTCCCGGGCACTTAGCTGGGCTAACCTGTGAGTAAAAGTCAGCACTGCCAGTATGTCTATGCCTAGCTCCTGGAGGGCTCTGGTCCTGTCCTCCAGGTTGCTGAGCCAGGGTAGCTGATTTTCCGGGTGCAATACCGATTGAGGGTGAGGGCTGAAGGTAACTACTCCGCTAAGCAAGTCCTTCTCGGCTGCTCGCCGCCTAAGCCTTTCCAGTAGATAGCGATGTCCTGCGTGGACACCATCGAACACGCCTATGGTAAGGAGTGTTTCCTTTCGGGGAGCTATACTGGCTAGCTCTTGCTCGATCTCCATAGTCTCAGGGCTTGATTCTTGCTCTTGGCATAGCTATCTTTCTATTCCTGGCTTGGGCCAAAGGCATTAGCTGAGACATCAGGAGGCGGAAGTTGTCGAAGGTGAGCGATTGGGGCCCGTCAGCAAGCGCTACATCAGGATCAGGATGGACTTCTATGAGAAGCCCATCTGCACCGGCAGCTACTGCTGCTAGTGCCAGTGGAGGTACCAGATACCACTTACCGGTGGCATGACTGGGGTCGACGATGACGGGCAGATGACTGAGTCTTTCGACGATCGGTATAGCAGTAATGTCCATAGTATTACGGGCATAGGTTTCAAAGGTTCTGATACCGCGCTCGCAAAGAATAACCTGCTCATTTCCTTGGAGCAGAACATATTCAGCGGCCAGCAACCATTCTTGGATGTTGCATGCCATACCGCGTTTGAGCAAAACTGGCTTCCTTGTTCTTCCCACCTCGTCGAGCAGAACAAAGTTTTGCATGTTTCTACTTCCAATCTGGAGTATATCGGCGTATTGGGCTACCAGTTCGACGTCTTCTGGTGTCATGACCTCGGTAACTACTGGCATCTGGGTTTCCTTACCCACCTGTGCCAGTATCCTGAGTCCAGCTTGGCGCAGGCCACGAAACTCATAGGGGGAGGTGCGCGGTTTGTAGGCGCCACCGCGCAGAACGGTGGCCCCGGCTGCCTTGACCGCCTGGGCAGTGACCAGGAGCTGCTCCTCGCTTTCAACAGCGCAAGGCCCAGCCATGACGACTATATCATTGCCACCGACAGCTACGCCATCTAGTTCGACTACCGTGTCCTGCGGATGGAACTCCCGGCTGGCAAGTTTGTAAGGTTTGCTTATAGGTATGACCTGGTCCACACCAGGGAGCAACTCCAAGGCATCGCGAAGCCCAGGTAACACCTGCCCTGCTAGGCCGATAACGATACGTTCATCACCAAATGGAACGTGCGCCTTTAGACCAGCGTCTTCGATTCTGTTCATGACCCGGTTGATTTCCTCTTGGCTGCAGCCGATTCTCATGATTACAATCATGTGTTGCCTCCAATTGACAACGACGTTCTATCTCTCAGCCTCCGCGCCTCTCCTAGGTAAACGTGTGCGATTTCCTCGGCTTCCTTTTCAGTGTTTACAAGCATCAGAATTCTGAGGCAGCGAGGCAGATCGTCAGGGACGTTCATCTCATGTCCGCAGAGCAGAGCCAGGCTGGGTGGCCATCCTAGCTCTCGCGTTGCTGCCGCCGGAAACTCAGCATTCAGGTCTGAGGTGGTGGTAAAGAAGATGGCAGCTATGTCCTTAACTTCAACTCTGTTAGCCTGAGTCATTTCCATAAGCAGCTCTTCAGTTGCCGCAAGGATACTCTCTCTGTCGTTTGCTGAAACCGTGATGGCACCTCTAATGCCACAGCATTGCAATTTCACAACGCTCCTTTTCAGTTGAGGTAATAGCCTATACTAATTCTTGTCCTTCGTCTACCTTCAAATCAAGAACCACCAATCCCCGACCTTATCACCCTCCCATGATACAGCACCATTGAACAGGAAAGCATAAAACCCAAAGTATACCTTGTAGTCCTTTGTATCGTAATACGATGTATCATCTATTATGAATGCAAACAGATTTTTCGTCAATACCCTTTGGGGCATTTGACAGGTTCTACGAACGATTTTTGCAGGGAATTCCTGGTGGTAAGAGCTGTTGGCCCCAAAAAAGCGGGGGAAAGGTAAGGTGAAGGCATAGTATCCCTTGCCCGTCGTTTATTTGTCTATAGGGTGGCCAGGATGGTAAGATGATTCCAGGTATTTGTGCGCTTTGCGGCAATATCTGTGATTTCTGGATATGCAGAGGGAGAGATTTGAGGCTCTCGTCGTGAGGGCGATCGATAATCTACCGCCCGAGTTTCAGCACAAACTGGAAAATGTCGACATCGTGGTAGAAGACTGGCCTACACGGGGGCAACTAAGGCAGGCTAGATTGAACCGTCCGAACCAGCTGCTTGGCCTTTACCAGGGTGTGCCTCAAGTCAGGCGGGGTCGGGGCTATGGGTTGGTTTTGCCCGATAAGATAAGTATCTTCCGAAGGCCAATAGAGGCACAATGCCGCTCTGATGATGAAGTTGAGGCAAGAATAGAGGAGGTGGTGCGTCACGAAATAGCCCACCACTTCGGCACCGACGAAAAGACTCTGCGGAAGATAGAAGGTGAGAAAGGCGGGAGGAAGTAAGGAACAGATATTCCGGCGGCTCAATATCATATTTGCGTAGATTCCCCGAACCCGAGTGAGAGTTTTTTGTGCTACCTCCCGGTCCTCTACACCTGATCATTGGTGTCCAAAGGGTTTTTAACCTCGATGCTAGTCCCGGCGCTGTGGCATTCACGCCGGCTGCCTTTCTTTCCGATCCTGTAGCTATAGAGAAGGCGGTTCTGGCTCTGGTACGCTATCGCTGTGCCTGGGAGTCTTATGCATGCC
>SOJG01000112.1 GCA_004375885.1 Dehalococcoidia bacterium | reverse complement strand
CCACAGACCCCGGCCTTATCAGGACCGTGCTCTAACCAACTGAGCTAATGGCCCTCCGCAGGCGAAATATATCCTCCACCAGAGGCTTCTGTCAAGCTATCTAAACCATGGACATGGATATTCCCGCAACAAATGAGGTAGCGATGGCACCGGCCATGTTAGATCCCACGGCACTCATCAATGATGAACCTGGCGATTTGCCCGGAGCGCTTGATCACCCCACCATACCCAGAAAGACACCGGCGACGGTAGCAGTGCCAATAACCCCGGCTATATTAGGCCCCATGGCATGCATTAGCAGGAAATTTCGAGGATTCGCTTCCTGCCCCATCCTCTGAACGACCCTGGCCGACATGGGAACGGCGGAAACACCTGCTGCTCCTATCATGGGGTTTATTGGCTCCTTTGATATTCTATTCAGCAGTTTACCTGCCAGCACCCCAAAGGCAGTGGCGGCCGCGAAGGCTACTAAGCCCAAAGCAAAGATTGCCAGAGTTCTGGGGACGAGAAATCTCTCTGCTGTCATAATGCCTCCTACTGATAGGCCGAGGAAAATAGTCAGAATGTCCATAAAGGCTTCAGAAGCTGTTCTCGACAATCTGTCGGTAACGCCACTAACCTGCAGTAGATTTCCAAACATGAAGCATCCGATAAGAGCCGCCGACTTGGGGACAATCAAAATGACGGCTATTGCCACTATAAAAGGAAACAGAAGCTTCTCCAATTTAGCCACTTCTCGCAGTTGTGGCTTCATGTAGATCGCTCTTTCCCTCTTGCTCGTAATGAGCCTGATTACCGGGGGCTGGATAAGGGGAACCATAGCCATATAAGTATATGCTGATACGGCAGTAGCACCTAGGAGCTCAGGAGCAAGTTTGTTGGTCAGGTAGATGGTAGTTGGGCCATCGGCGCCGCCAATGATTCCAATGGAGCATGCCTCTTTGATGCCAAAATCAAACCAGGGTAAAAGTAACGCCGCAGTGAACACAAGAAAGACCCCAACCTGGGCCGCCGCGCCAAGCAGCAAAGTCTTGGGGTTGGCAATCAGAGGACCGAAGTCAGTCATCGCTCCCAGTCCGAGGAAGATAAGAGGCGGTATTATTTCCCACTGGATGCCATAGTGAAAAATCCGAGCGATGAGGCCTAACGGTGTTCCACCTGACAGTAAGTCCCCCTCAGCCTCCATTAGGCCACTCAGAGGAAGGTTAACCAGCACAATGGTGAACCCTATGGGAACCAATAAGAGGGGCTCCCACTTTCTGGCGATGCCAGCATATACTAAAGCTCCCCCAATGAGAAGCATTACAACGTGCGCCCAAGTAAGCTGGGAGAAGCCCGTTTCAAACAGACCAAACATCTTGCTTAAGCTTTCCTTCCCTTTGCCGTGCTCTGCTTGCCTTTCTCAGTAAATCTCCGCGCTGCCAGGCCCACTATCCACACCAGTGCCGCCAGGATCGCCAGGACAAGCATCACTATCCCGAAGCCGCCGCCGGCGATTTTTGCCACTAACGCCCAGTCTGTCATCTCAGTGGCATTCCCTTTCGCGCCATAGAAGAGCCGCGGTACGCTTGATGACTTCGTAACCGAATCCCCGGTAGGCGAGGTAACTTGCCAGGCGACGGTAGAAGTCACGATACTCCAGACGGGCAAGACTATGCATGCGACGAGAGCCCAGCTCGTAGGCGATCTGCTCGTCGTCTATGCCCTCGGTCACCTGTTCGATGATTTCGGTGGCCACCTTCTTATCTCTCAACTCCTTTTCGATCAGCCTTTTACTCTTAGGCCTGAACGACAGGCGGTTATCTTTCCAGAATCGGGCAAAGGCGAAATCATCGCTCAAGTTCTGCTCCCTGAGCCTGGCCATTACTGTCTCCGTCGTTTCGCCGGCAAAGCCGCGTCGGCGGAGCCATTGCCTGATTTCCCCTTCGCTGCGGGGGCGGTAGCTGAGATAGCGATAGACTGCGTTGAGGCAGTCCTGTAAGGAACTACTATCTGTCAAGTGGTTTCTTCCTGACTGGCATCAAGCTTCTTGTGACAGGGTTTCCGCACCTTCTCCCGGCGAGATGCTGGGAATAGCTGCGGAAGCTCTGATTGTGCCCTCCAGTTGTGCAGCAAGGTCAGGGTGCTGCCTCAGGTAGTCCTTGGCATTTTCCCTGCCCTGCCCCAGCTTCGTATCACCGTAAGTAAAGAAGGCACCAGCTTTCTTTATCACACCGGATGCCACTCCCAGGTCAACCAGATTCCCCTCCCTGCTTATTCCGTGGTTAAACATGATATCAAATTCAGCGCTGCGAAAAGGAGGAGCTACCTTGTTCTTGACCACCCTGGCCTTCACTCTTGTGCCGATCATTTCTGTGCCCTGCTTGATGGACTCGCCCCGCCTCAAGTCTATCCTCACCGAGCTATAGAACTTGAGCGCTCTCCCTCCGGGAGTCACCTCTGGATTGCCGAAGACAATGCCTACCTTCTCTCGTAACTGATTGATAAAAACGACCGCCGTTCTGGACTTACTGATAGCAGCACTCAATTTTCTCAATGCCTGGGACATCAGTCGCGCCTGCAAACCCACGTGGGCATCGCCCATCTCGCCTTCTATCTCAGCTCTAGGCGCCAGGGCGGCCACGCTGTCGATGACTATCACCTCCACAGCACCACTTCTCACCAGGGTTTCCGTGATCTCCAGAGCTTGCTCGCCCGTATCAGGTTGGGAGATGAGCAGATCGTGCAGGTTGACGCCACAGTTGGCGGCATAGATGGGGTCAAAGGCATGCTCAACATCAATATAGGCAGCAATACCGCCCGCCTTCTGAGCTTCAGCCATTATGTGCTGGGCCAGGGTGGTCTTGCCGGAGGCCTCGGACCCAAATATCTCTGTCACCCGTCCCTTGGGTATGCCGCCTATTCCTAAGGCCACATCGAGAGCCAGTGCCCCGGTGGCGATGGCGTCCCCGGCTGCTCTGGCCGGAGGTTCGCCCAGCCTCATGATCGCACCCTTGCCATATTGCCTCTCGATTTGCTCGATGGCCAGTTCCACTGCCTTCTCTCTTTCAGTAGCCATTGTCAGAGCATTATATCATCTGCCCTACGACCTAATCAAAGGAAGGTGATGCCAAGTCTGCATTTCTCAAAGCCGAGAATTGCCCGGCTCTACCGTCGGGGCGGCCAGGCAAAGCCTCTCTACCCACAGCCCAGAAGCTCATCCAGGTCCCGGGCCTGTTCCACGCGATATGAACCCACTCTGGTGCGGCGGACCTCCACCACGGTAGCGCCCACTCCGAGCTTCTGTCCGATATCATGAGCAAGGCTTCTCACGTAGAATCCGGAAGACACGTCGCAGGTCAGCGTGAAATAGGGAAACTGGAACTCCCTCAGCTCCAGGGAGTAAATGCTCACCTTGTTGGCCGGCATATCCAGGCTGATACCCATTCTGGCCAGCTGGTAGGCCCTTCGCCCGTCGATTTTCTTAGCTGAAAACGGCGGAGGAGTCTGCCAGATATCACCGTGAAAGCCTCCTAAGACCTCTTCCAGTTCCTGTCTGGTCACTTCGTTGTTGTTCCGCCGTACAACCGTTCCTTCCGAGTCGAAGGTATCTGTCTCCACACCGAGAATCGCCTTGACTTCGTAACCCTTGTCCAGCTTGAGAAACGAAGAGGCGTCTTTCGTGCGCTTGCCGGTCAGAACAACCAGAAGCCCCGTAGCCAGGGGGTCTAGAGTCCCTGTATGACCGGCCTTCACCTTGAACTTCCTTCTTATCCGCTCTACGACCCGGGAAGAGGTAAGGCCTTTAGGTTTGTCCACCAGCAGCATCCTGTCCATCCCCATAAGTATACCTGAAAACCTCCGGCTTATCACTCGTCAAGTGGGGTCAGCTTTGTTTCTCTTCACCACTGTCTCATTCCCTCGCCCTGGTTCATCAACTCGTAGGGGCGGGGTTCAGGCTCA
>SOJG01000058.1 GCA_004375885.1 Dehalococcoidia bacterium | reverse complement strand
GCGTACCACGATTCCGGAAGAAGCAAGCACAATGACCAAGCCAGCCCACGTAATGGTAGTCACACCTCATCCCGACGACGCCGAATTCGGCGTCGCCGGGACTGTGGCCCGCTGGACTAGTGAAGGGAAGGATGTCATCTACACAGTGTGCACCAATGGCGACAAGGGCACGAGCGACCCCGATATGAAACCAGCTGAACTGGTTAGAATCAGAGAACAGGAGCAACTGGCAGCAGCCAGGCTATTGGGGGTGAGAGACGTCATCTTCCTGCGCCATTCAGACCAAGCTCTGGAGGATACCGCCGAGTTCAGAAAGGAAATCGTCCGCTTGATCAGGGCGTACAAACCAGAGACGGTGGTGACTGCTGACCCCTACCGTCGCCACATCTGGCATCGCGACCACCGAATCACCGGACAGGTGACACTCGATGCTGTTTTCCCCTTCGCCAGGAATCTTCCTTCCTATCCTGATTTGCTCGGCGAAGGGCTTCAGCCTCACAAGGTCAGAGAGGTACTACTCTGGGGCGCTGAGGAACCCAACTACCGAACTGACATCACCGCTACCTTCGACATAAAGATTGCGGCTCTGCGCTGCCACAAGAGCCAGATGAGCGAGTACCCCTCCTCTGCATTGGAGGAACGGCTCAGGGAACGGCATAAGATGCTGGCCCAAGGGGAAGATTACGAACTAGCCGAAGCGTTCTACCGGGTTGAGATATTGTGGTGATGAAGAGTCTGGCCTCAGATGCTAAGGCAATCCTGCTAGGAGCATATGCAACTGGCTGAGAGCCCGGGCATTCTGCTCCAAATCGAAGCTGTCCACGGCGCTTCGCCTCTGGCCGGAGACACCATCTACGGCACCTCTGGCTACCATTTCCCTGATCATCTCCTTCTCCCACTCCACCGATGGTAAGAGGTTGCGTTTGACCAGGCCGGACAGAGCGGCAATCAGCCCATACCCTCCCCAGTTGGATACGCTGGCAATGACCAGCTTGTTGACCGGGGTAAGTGCCGGGTCCTGGGGCAGAGTCCCTCCTTCCCGCATATATTGAGCCAAATCACCCATGCCAATCTCATTCCCCCCATCCCCTATGCCCACGCTGTCATCCCGTCCTAAGAAAAGGTAGTCGATTTTGGCCGTGTACTCAGTTATGTCCTGGCCCGCCATATTCAGATACCGCTGGTTGCGATTGAGCCCGCACCTCTCTATGGAAATGAGTAGGCACGGCTGAATCTCGGCCAAGATGTGTTCGGCAAATCGTCGGCTGAAATCGTGGTCGGCTATGGGGAAATCGATCACCCTGTCCCTCCCCACTATATCACCGCAGAGAAGGGGCAGAGTGTATTCATCGGTAACATAAATGACATCGAAGCCAAGAGAGCGCAGTGCCCGCCCAATGGCCAGGGCGCCCGGAGGACCATCAGTCTCCGCAGCCCGGGCACAGGGGACATAGAAGCCCGTAGCGATTATGACTGGCCTCCGTCTCTGTGTCCTCTTCTCAAGAACAAAGGCAGCCGTCTCGTGACAAAAATCGGCAGGAAGATGGGCCCTGAGCGCCGATATACCCCGGCGGTCCTGGCTAAGGATTATCTCTTCAATTGACATAGCTGACTACCGTGACCAAGGCCAAATGTCAAAACCCAGGTGAGAAACGAAACGCGGAACCTCAAATAGCAGGATCATCGGTCCCCGCCATTTGACCTATGTCGCTCTGGCTGCGCCGGATATATTGCCTGAGCGCATCGATCGTCTGGTCATATTCTCTCAGCAAGCGATGGGCCTCCTCTTCGCCGACCCGCAAGAACCTGACCCTGTCCCCGACTTCAGCCTGAGCTAATTTGGGCAAGTCAACTGTACTCACGGTCGCTATCTTGACGTACCCGCCCGTGGTTTGCCGGTCGGCGAGGAGAACAACAGGCAACCCGTCTCCCGGCACCTGGACTGCTCCCGGCGGGATGCCATCTGAAACAATGTCAGCTCCGGCCTTGTGCTCAACCGGAGGCCCTTCCAGACGACAGCCCATTCGGTCAGCCTGAGCTGAGATCACATACTCCGAGTGCAGAAAGGTGTGGATGCCTTTCTCGGTGAAGTAGTCATCCTGCGGACCAAGGACTACTCTCAGTTCATTCTCAGCCTGATATTCGGGAATATACTGCGGGGGCAGCCTCTTCAGCGATACTTCTGCACGGGTCTTTCCCCTGCGCAGGCGGTCGCCCGAGAGCAACGGCCTGCCGTCCAAACCACCCAGCCGTGACCTAATATAAGTTGAGCGGCTTCCCATGACTACGGGGACATCTATGCCGCCAGCTACAGCCAGATAGCCTCGGCATCCCCTTTTGGGGTGGCCAAATGAGATAGTATCGCCTGAACAGACCCTGACCGTCTTCCACATGGGGAGTGCCCCATCGTTCAAGGCCGGGCTAAGGTCGGCCCCGGTGACAGCGACCACTGTATCGTCAAGAACGGACAAGCGAGGCCCCAACACCGTTATCTCCAGGCACGCGTCTCCTTCGTCATTGCCTACCAGCAGATTGGCTACCAGCAGCGCGTAACCGTCCATTGCTCCCGAGACAGACACTCCATATCGCTGGTAACCGTACCGCCCCTTGTCCTGAACCGTAGTCAATAAGCCGGGTTGAACGACCTCAAATATCTCCACTCTCATCCTCCCGCATAAACGGAGACTCTTTTGCCCGGTAAGTTCCTTGTGCCACCTCTTCCTCTATCCGGCTGAATTCCTCGGCAGTTATCTGGACAAACCTCACATAATTGCCCATCTGTAATAACACCGGCGGATCCGCTTCGGGGTGAAACAGTTCGAGAGGAGTCCTACCAATAAGCCGCCAGCCTCCCGGGCTCTCTGCCGGGTATATTCCGGTCTGGTCTCCAGCTATCCCCACTGACCCCGCCGATATCTTTGCCCGCGGCGTTGGCAACCTCGGGGTGGCTATGCGCGGGCACATACCCCCCAGATAGGCAAAGCCGGGGATAAAGCCCAGCATATAAATGAGATAGGCTTTGCTAGCATGGACACGAACTACCTCCTCAGGGGACAGTCCATTGTGTTCGGCCACAAAATCCAGGTCGCGACCATATTCGCCTCCGTAAACAGTGGGAACCTCCGTAACCTTTGGCTCGGGGAGTTCACCAGCCTGGGTCCTCTGCGTCAGAAGCTTGAGCTTTGCCCTCAGTTCTTCAGGGCTTATCCGCCGGGGCTCATAGTAAACAAGCAGCGATCGATACGTTGGCACTGCTTCAAGCACTTCCGATAGCTTGGCCTCTTGTATGGCCAGCAGCAGACGCCTCACCCGGCGGTTTAGCTCCGGGTCGATGGCGTCCCCAAACTCGACGAAGAGGGCCCTGTCTCCCCCCGATAGAAACCGCGGTCTCTCATAAATCATGGCCTGGCTTCAAGACCCTATTTGCAGAAGGTGCCCATGGGCACTACGAGCACGCCGGCTGCTTCCAGTCTCTGCCGCAATGCCTGGGCGAGGTCTGCCGCTCCCGGGGTATCACTGTGCAGGCAGATAGTGTCCGCTGCCATGTCGATTTCCTCGCCGTTTATGGCCAACACCTTCCCGTCAGCGACAATCCGGAGAACCCTGGCTATGACCTCCTCAACATCATCAATAATCGCCCCCGGTTGACTGCGGGGAACGAGAGTACCATCCGGATTCAGTGACCGATCAGCAAAGCCTTCGCAGGCCACCCTCAGCCCGAGCTCACGACCTACCTTTATCCAAGCAGACCCCGCCATTCCCACCAGAATCAGCTCAGGGTCTACCTCTCTGACGGCCTCGGCAACAGCTCTGGCCAGTCCTTCATTTCTGGCCCCCATGTTATACAGAGCGCCGTGGACCTTGACGTGCTGAAGTTTCTTTGCCCTGCTAAAGGCCTGGAGGGCCCCTATCTGATAGGTCACGTAATCTCTGGCCTCATCAGCGCTTACCATCATTTCTCTCCGCCCGAAGCCCATAAGGTCAGGAAGGCCAGGATGAGCTCCGATAGCCACACCTGCTTCCTCGGCCAAACGTACCGTCCGCCTCATGCAGACGGGGTCGCCGGCATGAAATCCGCACGCGATGTTGGCCGACGATATGTGCGGCATTATTCTCTCATCAAATCCCAGCCTGTAGACTCCAAAAGCTTCTCCCATATCACAATTCAAATCGACTCTCCTGTCCATTAAGCTCCCTCCTCACAAGATTGCCAGTGAAACGCGATATTATGGTTCTGCATGGCGTTGTCTACTACAAAGTGGCCAGCTCTTCATCTGGAATATCGGTAATGAACATATGCCCGGGCGAATGAGTTATCATCAGTGGCAGTTTGGCCCTCAACGCCACAGCCTGGGAAGTAACACCGCAGGCCCAGAACACAGGAACCTCGTCTTCCTTAATTTCTACGTAGTCCCCATAATCCGGATGAGTCATATCCGCAATACCTATCTTCGCCGGATCGCCTATGTGCAGGGGAGCGCCGTGTGCCAAGGGAAACCGGGATGTTATCTGAACCGACCTCACCACTTTCGACTCATGAATGGGTCTCATGCTTACAACAATAGGCCCAGAGAATACGCCCGCTGGCTTCGCCTCAATGCTGGTCACATACATGGCCACATTCTTGTGCTCCTCAATATGCCTCAAAGATACCCCTGCCCTTAGCAAGGCTGACTCGAAAGTAAAACTGCAGCCCAGCAAAAAACACACCAAATCATCATTCCAATACCCAGTAATATCCTTCTCTTCTGCCACCAGTCTGCCACTGCCGTAAATTCTATACAGGGGTAGGTCCACTCTAAGGTCCGCCTCTCGAGCCACCAGATTCGGCTCGTATCTCCCCGATTCCACCACTTCCAGGACAGGGCAGGGTCCAGGATTACGCTGACAGAACAGGAGGAAATCAAAGGCTGCATCTCCAGGTAGAATCACCAGATTGGCCTGGGCGTAGCCCGGGGCCAGGCCGGCCGTAGGCCCAACTAGCTCGCCCCGCCGGATAAGCGCCCTTAGTTCCGCAGGACTTCCATCCATAGGCTCAGTCACAGTACAGTCTTTCCTCGTGTCCCCGCCGCTTGAGCTCAGTACCGTTATGATACAACACACCACTTATGTCAACAACAGGGTGGCGGGGTCACGCTTATAGCGTGCCTGCTCCCACCCAAGTATTTAACGTAAGGACGGTGACTCCCCAATAGCGCCGTCAGCCATGGCCTCACCTATAGCCTTCACCAAGGCATCGACCGCCTTGTCGATATCCTCTTTGGTATGAGCGATCGATAATATGAACATCGTGCCCTGGTGGGTGTGAATCCCGTGTTGAAGAAGGTAAACCCCCAGTTTGTGCTTCTCCTCCGTCCCGGCCAGCATCATCTCAATGTCTCTGGTGGGCGGATTGCCTGCCTCATCCACCTCGAAGTCGACCGGGCCGAAGTAGGTGTGGATGATAGACCGGCCATAGAGACGCCAGTTATAGCCGCGTTGCTTCAGCGCCCGATTACCGGCCCCCCGCATGTACGCCCCCAGTTCGTTGACTCTTCTCTGGACAGAACCGTCCTTAAGTAGCTTGCAGGCAGCAATGCCGGCAGCACATACTATAGGCATGGCATTCCAGGTACCCGAGTGGGGAATCCATCTTTGAGGAGGAGGCCTGGGGGTTAGCATTCCCATGATGTCAGCTCGCCCGGTCAAGACTCCGGCCGGCATTCCCCCGGCCACGCACTTGCCTAATGTAGTCAAGTCGGGCTGCAGTCCCATCAGGCCACCCCAACCCCCAGGCCCGTCACGGAAGCCGGTGACCACCTCGTCCAGCAACCAGATAGTGCCGTACCTTTTGGCCATGGAGCCCACAGCACGAATGAAGCCAGGTTCCCAGGGAACCTGGCCGGCCATATGCGCACCACCACCCTCCGTAAGGACTATGGCATATTGCCCCGTGGCCAGTTCCTCTTCCAGCGCTTGTACATCATGCGCGGGTATTACCCTGACCCCGCTGCTAACCACACCCAGTGCGTGAGGAGCTACCAGTTCATCGGCCCACCCGTGGAAGTTCTCTTCAAACCTGAGGACTTTTCTTCTCCCTGTAAAAGCACGGGCAATCCTTATCCCCATCATATTGGCTTCCTGGCCGCAAGCGAAAAACTCGACCCGCTCTGCAGTTGGCACCATGCCCTTTATCAACTCTGCCCACTCGATTTCGAGTTCGTGGGAGGCACCGTAGAGGCTCCCCTTAGTCACCTGGTCCTGTATCGCCTTCACTATGGCCGGGTGGCCATGGCCCAGTATCAGAGCGCCATGCCCGTTTCTAAACTCGATGTATTCACGCCCATCCACATCCCAAATCCTGGAGCCCTGAGCATGAGTCATATAGGGACCAAACGGTTCCCACATCCGGCCGACGTGAGTAGCCCCCCTTGCGGCAAAGTGGTCCAGTGCCCTTTCGTGTAACTCCTTCGATTTCGGATGTGATTTAACGTACTCGTCTATGATAGCCATTCTCCCCCCTGTGTCCTTATGTTGGTTAGTCACTGAGGTCTCGCCAACAGGTGAGGACCTCATAGGGCGGTTCAGTACATAGCAGATATCTCCTGGTGAACAAGGAATGCCACTCACCAGAAAGCGTCAAAACGAAGGAAGACTTGAAGGCGCTCATCAACACCTCCTGAGGAATCCCCAGTGCCCCTCCTCCATAGGATGCTAGTCAAGTTGAACGCCAGAGCACGTCGCCAAACAGGTGGGCATCATGAGGTCGCGAGGCAAAAGCAGCAAACTCGTCTTTCTCCTTCTTCAATACAGTGGAATCCCCATGACCGGGGTATACCTGAGTATCATCCGGCAAGACAAGAATCTTCTCGACTATCGATTGAATTATCTGCCTGAAATCGGCTGCAGAGCCTGTCTTACCCGGTCCCCCAGGGAAAATGGTATCCCCTGATATCAGGTATCGACCAGTCCTGAAGCATAAGCTGCCCGGGGTGTGCCCTGGCGTATGAATCGCGGTGAATTCAAGCCTCCCCACCCAAACCGCGTCACCATCACTCAATAGTATCTCCGGTGGTGACGCTAGTATCCTGGCGTCTAAAGCGTGGGCAGCCAGAGGAACGTTCAGTTCAGCTCGCAATTGAGCGAGGGCATCTGTATGATCCATGTGGTTATGGGTCAGGAATATGTATTTGGGCGTGGTGTCCTTCAACTTGCCTATGATTGTCTCCGCCTCCGCCGGGGCGTCTATTACCGCACTATCTCGGGTCTGTCGACAGGTCACGATATAGGCGTTAGTGGCAAAAGGACCTAGCTCCAGTCTCTCAATCCGGATAGCATCCTCTTCAGCTACAATTGTCATAGTGCTCCATTCCCTGATCCGGCTATGTACTGCCAATTATAGCACGAGGTGAGAAGGACTGAGCATCGGGAGTCAGCAAAGGTTCATTGACGCTGATCACAAGGTAAAGTAAAATTCATGGTAATGTACAACAAGGTTGTGCTCGATAACGGCTTGACAGTTATCACCAGCACTATGCCCCACAGCCACTCGGTGTGCCTTGTCATTCTTGTGGGTGCTGGCTCCTGCTACGAAAGCAACGAGGAGGCCGGCATTTCCCACTTCGCCGAGCACCTATTCTTCAAAGGCACACAACAGCGACCGACGTCCAAGGAGATAACTCAGGCTATTGAAGGCGTTGGCGGCATAATCAATGCCGGCACGGACAAGGAAATAGCTGTCTACTGGTGTAAGGTTGCCAGCCCTCACTTTCCCATCGCCCTTGATGTGCTATCTGACCTACTGCTCAACTCGCGCTTTGATAACAAAGACATAGAACAAGAGCGTGGCATCATCATTGAGGAGATCAATATGAACCTGGACCTCCCGCAGCAGAGGGTAAACATGCTCATAGATGAGCTATTATGGCCGGCACAACCTTTGGGGCGCGAGGTCATTGGATACAAACAGACTGTGTCTTCCATAACAAGGGAACAATTGGTCGGCCACGTTGCTCACAGATACATGCCCAGTAACGCGGTGGTTAGCATCGCTGGCAACATCGAGCATCAAGATGCGATGGCCCAAATCGAGCCTCTGTTCGGCAAGTGGGCTGCCAGGCAGCTATCGACTGGCTACACAACCAACGACAGACAAACTGAAGCCAAGGTGCGTATTGAGCCCCAAGATATCGAACAAGCGCATCTCTGCCTCGCTGTTCACGGTTTTTCTCACTCTCATCAACAACGCTTCACCCTTGACTTGCTTAACACAGTGCTTGGCGGCGGCATGAGCAGCCGCCTATTCGCTGAGATACGGGAGCGCAGAGGACTGGCTTATGATATTCACAGCTATACCGAGCATTTCCTCAGCTCAGGGTCGTTTGCTGTTTATGCTGGCGTTGACCCGCAGAAGGTTGAGACAGTTGTCGCGGCCATTCTTGAAGAGATATATAAGCTTAAGCAGGGGATTACCGCCGACGAGCTTACGAGGGCTAAGGAACTGTCAAAAGGAAGGTCATACTTGCGACTTGAGGACAGCCGAAATGTAGCGCTGTGGCACGGTACCCAGGAGATACTGCTGCGAAAAATCCTGAGCCTAGACGATATCATAGCCCTTGTGGATGCTATTACGATGGAGGAGCTAGAAGAAGTTGCGGAAAAGGTTCTCGTCGATAGCGGGCTTAATCTGGCCGTCACGGGGCCTCTCAAAGAGGAGGAGCCTCTGAGGCAACTGCTCAAGATCTAAGGCCGTAAAGGAAGAACCGCCTCACGGCGGTCCTTCCTCCTGCCAAAGCCATTAGAAGCTATTTAGTAGTCTGGATATCCTCCTCCTGGCGGCATTGCCGGCATCTTTTCTTTCTCAGGAATGTCGGTTACCAGGCACTCCGTGGTCAGAATCATGGTGGCAATGCTGGCACCGTTCTGGAGAGCACTCCTGGTGACTTTGAGAGGGTCTACGATGCCTCTATCCACCATATTCACTCCCAGTTCATCCTTGAGAGCATCGTAACCGATGCCCGGCTTGCTTCTCTTCACCTCGTTGATGACCACCGAGCCCTCGCGGCCACTATTTGCAGCGATGCATCTCAGCGGCTCTTCCAGAGCTCGTCTCAGAAGATTCATTCCCGTAGCCTCATCGCCCTCCAATTTGAGCTTCTTCAAGCCTGATAGGGCACTCAGCAGCGCAATACCACCGCCGGGCAGGATGCCTTCTTCCACAGCAGCTCGAGTAGCCGACAAGGCATCCTCTACACGATGTTTCTTCTCCTTAAGCTCTGTTTCCGTGGCTCCACCCACTTTGATTACGGCCACGCCACCGGCTAATTTGGCCAGCCTTTCCTGCAGTTTTTCCTTATCATAGTCTGAGGTGCTTATGTCAATCTCAGACCTGATTTGCTTGATTCGAGCTTCGATATCTTTCGTCTCGCCTTTACCCTCAACAATGGTGGTATTATCCTTGTCGGCAATCATCCTTCTGGCTCGGCCCAGATCTTCCACCGTAACCGAGTCAAGCTTTCTGCCAACTTCCTCAGATATGACCTTGCCCCCGGTAAGAACAGCTATATCCTGAAGCATGGCTTTTCTCCTGTCACCAAAGCCAGGCGCCTTGACCGCCAGCGGAGATAGAGTGCCCCTTAGTTTGTTGACCACCAGTGTAGCCAGAGACTCCCCTTCCACATCCTCAGCAATAATAACCAGATTCTTGGACATCTGAACGATCTTCTCCAGAGCCGGCAAGATATCATTTATGGCCGTTATCTTCTTGTCAGTTATGAGGATGTACGGGTCTTCCAGTTCCGCCCTCATCTGTTCGGCGTTGGTAATGAAGTAAGGGCTGATATAGCCGCGATCAAACTTCATTCCCTCAACGAATTCAGTCTCAAATTGCAGCCCCTTGCCTTCTTCCACAGTGATGACACCATCTTTGCCCACCTTTTCCATAACGTCAGCAATCAGATCGCCAATCTCTGGGTCAATAGCCGATATAGATGCTACCTGAGCTACCTGCTCTCTACCAGCTACGGCGATGGACATCTTCTTCAGTGCGTCGACCACAGCTCCCACCCCTTTGTCAACCCCACGTTTCAAAGCCATGGCATCGGCGCCAGCCGCGATGTTCTTGAAACCCTCGCTGATGATGGCCTGAGCTACAATAGTGGATGTGCTGGTGCCATCCCCACAGGCATCATTAGTTTTGGTGGCTGCCTGTTTTACCAGCTGCACCCCCATGTTTTCGAACGGGTCAGGCAACTCTATTTCTTTGGCTATGGAAACGCCGTCGTTCAGAACCGAAGGAGCGCCCCATTTCTTGTCCAGTGCTACAGGCCTTCCGCGTGGCCCCAAGGTTACCCTTATAGCATCGGTCAGCGTATCCACCCCGCTCTTTAAGGCCTTCCTTGCTTCTTCTCCAAAAGTAATTTGCTTTGCCATTCGCTCACCTCCTTTATTCTATATTAATCTATTAAGTCTTCTTGGCCAGGATATCGGTTTCACGCATGATAACCAGCTCTTTGTCACCTAGCTTAAACTCTGTCCCAGCATATCTGGAAAATATGATCTTGTCTCCCTTCTTCACCTCCATGGCTATACGTTTACCATCTTCAGTCAGCCTGCCCGGACCGACAGCGATGATCTTGCCTTCTTGGGGTTTTTCTTTGGCTGTATCCGGTAAGACTATCCCTCCTTTGCTGACTTCTTCCCTGGCTGTGGGTTCTATCACCACCCTATCCCCCAAAGGTTCAATCTTAGGCATGTTCCCTCCTTTCTTATATTTATTTTAGCACTCTGCCCTCGAGATTGCTAACTGTTATTATATCAAGAAAAGGGAAAAAGGCAAGAGGATTCTGCCAAAATCCGGCAGATTCTTCTTGAACTGCTACACTAAACCGTGTATAATCTTTATGATGGCGCAAAGAGAAAGGCGAAAGAAACACTGGAGCAAAGATGAGATCAGAGCGCTGAGGCGGTATCTGAGCCTGACTCAAGTGAAGCTGGCCGACGAACTAGGCACGCGTCAGCAAACCATCAGTGAGTGGGAAACAGGCATGTATCGACCTCGCGGAGCATCGGCCAAACTCCTCAGCATCATTGCTGAGCGTAGCGGCTTCGCCTACAGGGCCACGGAGGAACACGATGAGTCAAACTAGAAGCGGCCGCTGTCGCTATTCCCAAGGCGAGAAGGCGATCAAGGCGGCCTACGCAAAACGCAGACATGACCGCGGCGTGTGTGATTATCGGCACCAGCGCAGGTATCATATGCTGGCTGGCCTCCGAGGACTGGGTGACGATGACGTTTCCGTGCGATTCAACAGCACAACCATGTACGAAGATGTTCCAAGGCTTAGGCAACTGGTACAGAACGAGATGCGTTTTTTTCGCCATGATTACACGTAATCGGATAAGATTCTCGGAGAAGCAGGCGGCCCTGGTATGGCAGCAATTGGTGGGAAAGGAGCTGACCTCCGCCGGAGATGAGCTAATCAGTGTGATCTATCCCGGAAGGAGCAATGGTGACAACGGTCCTGATTTTCGGGATGCAGTTATCGCACGTGAATCTCATCTGACCAAAGGCGATGTAGAGGTTCACATCAAGTCCAGCGATTGGTATGTCCATGAGCATCACACTGATGCCGAGTACAACAATGTCATCCTTCATGTTGTGATATGGCACGATTGTAGCTCGGTCACTTCAGTGCAAAGCGGGAGAGCAGTTCCGGTGCTATGTCTGGCCGAGGCATTGCAGCACCAGCCCTATTTGCTTCCTTACCTCCTTCCCTGTTCCCGGATACCGGACCGCGTGGGCAGCCAAGCGTTGGGGCAAATGCTGAACACCGCCGGTGAAGAGAGATTCAAACAAAAGGCGATACGTTTTCGAACCAGGATGCTCGCCTCCACTGAGAAGAAGGAGGCAGGACAGGTGCTCTTCCGAGGCATGATGAGAGCTCTCGGCTACACCAAGAATGCAGAGCCTTGTGAAGACCTTGCTGACAGAGTGCCCCTCAATTCCATCGAGGCCAGAGAAGGACTGGCTCCAAAGCAAGCTTTGTTGCTAGGCACAGCCGGGTTGTTGCCATCGCAGAGACTAAAGGGGGAGTATAACGGGGAGAAGGAAGTCCAGGAATTGGAGCAAATCTGGCGGGTAGCAGGCAAAGCTCTTGGAACTATGAGCCAGAATGATTGGAGCCTTTCGCACATATATCCCAATAACTCTCCAGTGCGAAGAATCGTCGCCCTGAGCTATCTGCTTGAGCGTTATTGCGAGGGAGGACTCCTGGCGGGCATGTTAGAGCTAGTAAAGGAAGCTCCCCTGCCCGAGGCGCACGCTGTGCTGCAGGATGGTCTGGCTGTGGCTGGCGTGGGCTACTGGCAAGACCACTTCGATTTTCACATCAGAAGCAAGACTGGGATATCGGCTCTACTGGGAAACAGTAAGGCAGGTGAAATCGTAGTAAACGTGGTATTGCCTTTTGCCTTCTCCTGGGGAGAACTGACTGGCGAAGCGAGTCTAGCGCAGAAAGCCATGGAGCTCTATCGTAGCTATCCCAGATTGGCCGAGAATTGTATAACACGTCACATGATGAAGCAGTTTTGTCTGGAAGGGCCTTCCGATTTCACCGCCTGTCACCAGCAAGGGCTCATTCACATCTTCAGGAACTACTG
>SOJG01000102.1 GCA_004375885.1 Dehalococcoidia bacterium | reverse complement strand
TGGTCAGCAATTCCCCGTTGGGCCCTCCGAGCACAAGTGCTATAATTTGGCCAATGCCCCAGAGATTTGCCCACCTTCACGTTCACACCGAGTATAGCTTGCTCGACGGCATGTGCCGCATCCCCCAGCTTATCGCCCGGACCAAGGAGCTGGGCATGGATAGCCTTGCTATCACTGACCACGGCAACATGTATGGCGTCATCGATTTCTATGTAGCAGCTAAGGAAGCTGGTATAAAACCGATCATCGGCTGCGAAGTCTATGTCGCCGAGACCGATTGCCGTAGCCGGGAGCCAGCTCGCAAGACCCTCCATCATCTCACTCTGCTGGTCAAGAACGAAAGGGGCTACCGCAATTTGCTCCAACTGGTCACTACGAGCTACCTCGAGGGATTTTACTATAAGCCCAGGGTTGATAAGGAGCTTCTCAAGCTTCATCACGACGGGCTTATTGCCCTTTCCGGCTGTGCTCACGGGGAACTGGCCCGACTCATCCTGGAAGGGCGAAGCGACGATCTTGCCAGGGCAGCCTCGTGGTACCAGGAAGTATTCGGCGACTATTATCTGGAAATTCAAAGGCATCCTATGCCTGAACTGGAACAAATCAATAAGGAGCTCATTTCGCTCTCCTCAAGACTCAACATCCCGCCGGTAGCCACCTTTGACGTGCATTACACTAGTAAACAAGACGCTCCGGCCCATGAGCTTCTTCTCTGTATACAAACCAATACTTCTGTGTATGACGAAAAGAGGCTGAAGATGGCTGGCGATTTCTTCTACCTGAAAAGCCCGGCAGAGGTGGAAACGCTGTTTGCTGACCTGCCTCAGGCCGTGGAGAATACCCAGGCCATTGCCGATATGTGTCATCTGGAGCTGGATTTCACGAAGCTACACCTGCCACAGGTGGAATTGCCCGAGGGCAGAGAGGCTGATGATTTCCTGGCTGAGCTCTGCTGGCAGGGCCTGGAGAAACGTTACCCCGAGCCCGATGCGAGGGTCAAGGAACAGCTTAGCTGGGAGCTTGGTGTCATCCAGAAGACGAAATTCGCCCATTACTTCCTGGTTGTCTGGGACATAATCTCCTTTGCCCGAGAACGAGGCATCTGTTTTGGTGTTCGGGGGAGTGCCGCCGCCAGCGTGGCTCTTTACTGCCTGGGTGTCACTGATATAGACCCGCTGGCCTATGCGCTTGTTTTCGAACGATTCCTTAATGTCGAGCGCCGCGAGCTTCCTGATATTGACCTTGATTTTCAGGACGATCGCCGTGACGAGGTGCTGGCCTACGTCAACCAGAAATATGGCTCCGACCACGTAGCCCAGATCATTACCTTCGGCACTATGGGAGCGCGAGCCGCCATAAGAGACACGGGACGTGCTCTAGGCATGCCCTACGCCCAGGTTGACGGGGTGGCCCGACTAATACCTCTGGACCTAACCATAACCCTGGACAGAGCTTTGGCCGAGAGCAGGGAGATTCATGATGTTTATTACCAGGACGCAGCAATACGTAACCTGATTGACTCGGCTAAGAAACTGGAGGGAATGGTCAGGCACGTCAGCACGCACGCCGCCGGCGTGGTCATCTCCCACGAGCCTTTGATCGAATATGTGCCACTACAACTGCTGGGCAAGGGCGAGCCCCGACTAGTCGGGGTCATGACCCAGTTCCATATGGGAAACATCGCCAGCCTGGGACTGTTAAAGATGGACTTCCTGGGACTATCTAGTTTGACGGTCCTGACCAGGGCCCAGGAAATCATTGCCCAAAATCGCGGCATCTCGCTGGATCCGCAGCATATCCCTCTCGACGATGCCCTGACCTTTGAGTTACTCGCCTCGGGGGAGACTAAAGGCATCTTCCAATTGGAGGGTGCCGGGATGCGCCGCCATATCAAGGAGCTCAAGCCCACCAACTTCAGCGATATCGCAGCCATGGTGGCACTCTATCGCCCCGGTCCCATGGAACAGATTCCCACTTTCATTAGAGCCAAGCAGGGGGTTGCCCCCATTCATTATCCTCATCCCATCCTCAAAGACATTCTGGAGGAGACCTACGGAGTTATCGTTTATCAGGAGCAGGTGCTATTCATCGCCCAGGCCCTGGCCGGCTATAGCCTGGGCCAGGCCGACATTCTTCGCAAAGCTATGGGAAAAAAGATACCTGCGGTGATGAAGAAAGAGGAGCGCAATTTTATCGCCGGAGCAAAGAGAAACGGCATAGCGCCGGAACTGGCTAAGCAGGTGTTCTCCCTGATCGAACCCTTCGCCGGTTACGCTTTCAACAAGGCCCACAGCGTTTGCTATGCGCTCATTGCCTACCGCACTGCCTATCTCAAGGCAAACTACACCATCGAGTATATGGTTGCCTTGCTCGACACCTATTCCGACAACATGGAAAAGGTCCGTTCGGCCATTGCCGAATGTCGAAGGTTGGGCATCAAGGTCCTTCCGCCCGATATCAACAAGAGCCACGCTCGGTTCGCCATTGAGGCCTCACCCACAGGTCAGTCTCCGACAAACGGAGAGGGGCCGGGCGAGGCAGCCATCCGCTTCGGCCTGGCTTCCATAAAGAACGTCGGCTTTTCCCCGATTGAGCATATCTTGTCTGGTCGGGACTCAGGGGGCGATTTTAAGTCCATAGAGGACTTCTGCTGTAGAGCCGACCTTCGCAACATCAATAAGAAAGTGTTGGAGAGCTTGATCAAGGCTGGTGCCTTTGATTCTCTGGGCAGCCGCAAGGGGCTGCTTGAATCGGTGGATAGAATTGTCTCTCTGGCCCAGTCCGAACAAAGAGCAAAGGAGGCGGGACAGGTTAGCATGTTTGACTTGTGGACCCAGAGTTCGCCGGTCCCCCATCCTGGTTACAGGCAAGCAGAGGAAGAGGTATCCACCAAGCAGAAGCTCATCTGGGAAAGAGAGCTACTAGGCGTCTATTTCTCTCAACCACTCGACTTCCTGGCCGGAGAAGCGTCCTCGCCGGGTACTGTCTCCTGCGGCGAGATCAATACCGACAGCGTGAATGAAACAGTGACCATTGCCGGAATGGTCGTCTCAGTACGCCAGGCCTATACCAGGGACAAACGCGCCTTTATCGTCGCTGCCATTGAAGACCTGGATGCCAGCATCGAGGTCATCGCCTGGCCCAGGCTCTACGAGCGCACCCTCGGGCTATGGCAGGAGGGCAACATCCTCACTGTCAGAGGTGTGGTGAAGGTCAGAGATGGGCAAATGCAACTAGACTGCCAGGAGGCCATGCTCCTCCCCGTGAGGCAAGAAGTGCTCGAGGAACCCCGGCGGCGTCATGTCATGATAGATATCAGCCAGTCGGACGAGGCCCATAAAGACATCGAACGCCTCCACAAAATCATGGACATCCTCAAGCATTATCCCGGGCGGGACAGAGTCTCTCTGGCTGTTCTCAGCGACGGTGAAATAACTAACCTGGAGATGCCGGAGATAGCGGTAGACTACTGCCCAGAGTTAGCTGGCGAGCTGAGCAAGGTAGTAGGTGAAGGCGGCTTCAGGCTTGAACTGTAGCTCACGTCGACTCGTGCTACTCCGCCCCGCCAAGCATCGACGGGTCGGCTCGCTGGTTCCCAATATCCGCATGATTTCTGTAGATCCTGTTCATTGCGCCATGTTTTACTGCCCGTGCGATGCACACCAGTATCAGGTTTGACTGGTGTACTCGCGCCATACTAGTCCGGCTTCGTCCATTCAAGCTGAACTCTGTCTATGATGTGGGTTCATAACGCTATGCGCGTGCGATTGTTCTCTAACGGGAGCCTTTGGCCATACAAGATGGGACTCACTGCGAAGATGCTGCAGGACTGTACATCCTCAGAGCGAGGATAGGAACTGGCAGAAGTAACTACGCAGATGCTATTATTTGATGTGAGATACTGTGGGGCATGATGAGGCTATTGCAGTGCTGACAAGCCTTATTGTCTGACAGCACGCCTTCAGGTCATGGACATCATCAGCAAAGAACCGGCCCCCAAGGAGATACGATAATGAAAGTGAAGTATA
>SOJG01000053.1 GCA_004375885.1 Dehalococcoidia bacterium | reverse complement strand
TATGTTGCCCATAAGGATTTCTGTACCAACGGGTACTATTTCTGCCTTCATTTTAAGCTATTAGTCGCCACTGGCTCGCTCTCTGCGACCCCGACTCTGAGCTCTTCGTCTCTTGTCGCTTTTAGTCCTTCGCATGGCTGTTATTCCGAGCACCGACTTGTGTGGGCTCAGGATCTTGCCGCGCCCAGCGCAGGATCCGGGAAGGGGAAGGATTTCGCATCATTGGGGACAGGCTTGGCGAAACGCTCTCGCTCAGCATTTACCTGCGGAGATGCCCAGATACTTCTCCACTATTGACATAGCACAATATTCGCCGCACATGCTGCAAGTGGACCCGCTAGCAGGTATCTTGCTATGAACTTGTTCTGACAGCTCGGGATCCAGAGATAGTCTAGCCTGAGTGTTCCAGTCAAGGGCTTTGCGTGCCTTAGACATTTGCTCATCCCACTCTTGGGCACCCTTCACGCCCTTGACAATGTCGGCGGCATGCGCAGCGATACGGGAAGCAACCGTTCCCTCTTTAACATCCTCCACATTGGGAAGGGAAAGATGCTCACTGGGAGTAACATAGCACAAGAAGTCTGCCCCAGCAGCAGCGGCGACTGCTCCGCCGATAGCAGCAGTTATGTGATCGTAGCCTGCACCTACGTCAGTGACCAAAGGTCCCAGGACGTAGAAAGGCGCCCCGCGGCAAAGGCGTTTTTCCAATTGAACATTCGTGGCGATTTGGTCCAGGGGCAAATGCCCGGGACCCTCTACCATAGTTTGAACCCCGGCTTCCCTTGAGCGTTCAACCAATTCACCCATGATAATCAACTCTTCGACTTGAGCCCTATCAGTGGCATCGGCTAAACATCCGGGACGCAGGCCATCACCGAGACTTAAACAGAAATCGTACTCGAGAGCCAGGTCCAACAGGCGGTCATAATATTGATATAAGGGGTTTTCCTTATCGTTATGGAGCATCCAACCGATGATAAAAGCTCCTCCACGCGACACTATATCGGTCATTCTACGCTGCTTTCTAAGCCTGGCCACCGATGCCTGCGTCACTCCGCAATGAATAGTCATGAAATCAACACCATCCTTGGCATGCTCTTCGATCACAGCAAAAATCTCGTCCGCAGTCATGTTTACGATGGCTCCGCGGGTCTCAATAGCTTCGATACCCGCCTGATAGATGGGCACCGTCCCCACCGGTACGGTGCTAACGCTCAACATAGCTCGCCGGATAGCTGGAATATCGCCTCCGGTGCTCAGATCCATTACAGTATCAGCACCACAGTCAATGGCAGTCCGTAGTTTCTTCAGTTCCACATTCAAATCAGAAAAATCCGAGGATGTGCCTATGTTGGCATTGACCTTGGTCCTCAGCCCCTTGCCTATACCACAGGGAACCAGATTTGCGTGATTGATGCTGGCCGGAATTATGATTTCACCCTTAGCCAGGCCCTCGACGACGAAATCCGTATCTACGTTTTCTCGCTCGGCTACCTGCTTCATCTCGGGTGAGGCAGTGCCCTTTCGCGCTAGCTCTAGCTGGGTCATCTTCCTAAGAATCTTGCCTGAGTTGCAGCAAAACTAAAGTATAAAACAGGGCCATTGTCAATGCAAACGGAGCGCGGGCAGCGACACAGCAGGCAAAAACGAGAAACGTAAGGGCAGGCTCAAGATAAAGCCCGCAGGGTTTCCTTCTGGATTCTGAATAGCTTATCTATGCCTTGCTGGGCCAAAGAAAGCAAGGCATCGGCGGTGTCCTTGGAGAAAGGTTTTCCCTCAGCCGTTCCCTGGATTTCCACGAACTCACTCCTGTCGGTCATGACCACGTTGAAATCGACTTCAGCTTGGGAGTCTTCTTCGTAACAAAGGTCGAGTAGCGTAACGCCATTCACGATGCCTACGCTCGTGGCAGCCATCATTTTGCTCAACGGCATGAACGGCAGAACACCTTCTTTTCTCAGATTATGAAAGGCGTGATAAAGAGCAACGTACCCACCGGTGATAGCTGCGGTTCTAGTGCCGCCGTCTGCCTGCAATACATCGCAATCCACGACGAATGTCCTTTCTCCCAAGACGTTCAAGTTGGTCACTGCCCTCAAACTGCGACCGATCACGCGTTGGATCTCGTGGCGTCTCCCCTCTGCCCTGTTGCGTGGTGTACGAGTGACTGTGGAGCGAGGCAACATCGCATACTCGGCAGTAACCCAACCCCGGTCACTGCCTTTAAGAAAGGCAGGTACTCTTTCCTCCATGCTTACAGAGCACAGTACCCTTGTCTGTCCCAGTTCAATCAAAGCGGAACCCTCGGCAAAACTCTGGTATCCCAGAGTCAGGCGTACGGGGCGAAGCTCGTTGTCAGCTCTCTTATGCGCTCTTGACATAGCGGAAGAAGTATAGCAGAGTATCCGGCAACCTGCCTGTCCATCTGAGGGTGCTTTTCACGGCCTTCTTCGTTCTTGATAGGTTGCGATGAACCTTGCCATAGAGCGGTCATAAGTGCTCTCCACATCGGCAGGGAAGACGCAGGCCGGCAGCTCACCTGACCGCAAATGGTATCTCAGGCATTGGCAGCAAATGCCCTTCCTGCTGCATGGCTCATATGTGCAGTTGCATTCCTTCTTGTTTTTCTCTACCGTGCACTCTCTCATGTCTGCTCCCCTTCGCTCCTGTTTAGTCAAACGCTTCCTTCTACACGCCCTCGAATGATATCATACGTTGGGCATCAGATCGCAATGCTGCCTCTCTTCGGGAGTTCCCCCGACTGGGATGCATCAAGAGCGGCCTCGGTCAATTTCCACAGACATATGCTATCATAAGCGGAGATCGAGTATCGGAGAGGAAAGGAGCAGGTTGCAGCCACCATTTGACGCTTATCTTGATATTGAGACCACAGGGTTATGCTCATTTCAGGATGAAATAACCGTTATTGGCATCTGCCTGGCCAACGACACTGCAAAGACACTGATCCAACTCGTTGGGGCAGACGTAACGAAAGCCAACTTGCTCAGGGCGCTGCGTTGCGTGCATATGATCTACACATACAACGGCAGCCGCTTTGATATTCCTTTTATCAACTCCCGTCTGGGGGTAGATCTTAAAGAGTATTTTTCCCATCGTGACCTGATGCACGACTGCTGGACGAATAATCTATACGGTGGTTTCAAGGCGGTAGAGCGGCAACTCGGCATTCCCCGGCGATTGCAGGGAATTGGAGGTGCAGAGGCGGTAATACTGTGGTGGAGATATAAGATTGACCATGACAAAAAGGCCTTAGATTTGCTGCTGGAATACAACCGCGACGACGTGGTTAATCTGATGACCTTGAGGAGGAGGCTCGAGAGGCTGAGGTGTGGAACCTACTGAGGAAATCCATTGAAGCAAGCTGTAACATCCAGCATCGCCAAGTTCTCGCGCTAGGCAAAGGACTCACCATAGTGGCGGAGGTTATTAGAGCCCAGTATGATTTCATACCTATCTGGCTCAGCATCGACGATGAGGTGAAATCTGTGCGATACGGGGATGATTTGAGCAGGAGCTTGGAGCTTCGACCTCCAGGGAGACGTGAGCTGTGCGTAGGGCCCGGGATGTTACTTTCTCTTGACCGCCGACTTCACTGACTCCTCAATGTCTCTGGCGGTCAGTCCATACCTTTGCAGCAACTCCTCAGCCTTGCCTGACCTTGCGTACGTGTCACCGAGGTTGATAAATCCCATAGGCACCGGTTTTTCTTTGGCCACCACCTGAGCAACTCGGCTGCCCAGACCACCGTGGGCCAGGTGTTCCTCGGCGACGACGATTGCGCCCGTCTCTGCAGCCGCTTTGACTGCGGCTGCTTCATCCAGAGGCTTGGGCGTATGCATGTTGAGTACCCGGCAGTCTATATCTTGTCTGGCCAAGGTATCTGCTGCCTGCAGAGCCTTAGCTACCATGATGCCTGCAGCTATGATAGTTGCATCCTTGCCCTGCCTCATGGTCACTGCCTTACCTAATGTGAAGTGATAGCTTTCGGGGTAGACAATGGGTGTCTTGGGGCGGCTTAGTCTGATGTAGAAAGGTCCGTAGTCGGCTGC
>SOJG01000075.1 GCA_004375885.1 Dehalococcoidia bacterium | reverse complement strand
GAAAATGCCGCGAAATAGCTAATGCCACCCGGTAGTTGCTTATACGTAATCAATGCACCAGACGCCGGCCTACCCTTCGCCATAATGAAATAATGAAGTATCAGGATCTTCTCCTTCACCGGCACCTCTACTTCGCCATCCTCCAACGAGATTTCCACATCAGGAAGGGCAATACGGTATGGCTGATTAAGATAGTCAACAGCTATCTGACCGTCACTTATGTAGCGCGCGCCGCTCTTACGGCACTGCTCCTGTATATCAGTGATCTTGGACAACTGCTCGCGAGCGAGCTTGCAGGAAAGCTCTAGACCCTGCTCCCGGGAACTATATGATGACAAACGACGATTATTCATTATGTTAGAGGGCTGGGGCGAGGCAACAGACCTGCCGCTCCTACAATCTCAGGCACAACTTCCTCCCACTCAATAGCCATAAGGTGAATGCCAGCCACACCCTCGATTTCGCGCACCTGACTAATAATGTCAACACAGAGCTTGATGCCCTCCCTGGATACCTGGTCCTTAGGCACTCCTTGCAGCCGGGCAATAACGCTGTCAGGCACATCCATTCCAGGAACTCTGGCCTTCATATATCTTGCCGCACCCACTGACTTTATGGGGGCAACACCCGCCAGTATCTTCACTCGTTCATGCAATCCCCTATCGCGCACCCCCTCCATCCACTCAGCGAACTTATCCACATTGTAGATAATCTGAGTTTGGATGAAATCTGCGCCTGCTGCTATTTTCTTGGCAAGGCGTGTCACCCTGAACTCAAAGGGGTCAGCAAAGGGGTTGGCGGCAGCTCCAATGAAAAGACAAGGCTCAACTGCCATCTCGTCCCCACACTGAAACTTCTTTTCGTCTCGCATATCCCTCACGATGTTAACCAGTTGAATAGAATCAACATCATAAACACCTCTGGCCATAGGATGGTTACCGAATTTCTGGTGGTCGCCGGTGAGACACAAGATGTTATTGATGCCCAGTGCTGCTATACCTAGCACATCCATCTGGAGAGCAATGCGATTGCGATCCCGACAGGTCATCTGGACAATGTGATCTAACCCTTCCTCTTTACCTATAAGGGAAGCTGCCCAGGATGCCATGCGCACCACCGCAGTTTGACCATCGGTGACATTAACTGCATCTACATGACCTCCAAGTATCTTTGCCTTCCTTCTGATCACCTGAGAGTCCGCGCTTTGCGGCGGGCCCAATTCGCCTGTGACAGCAAACTGTCCTGCCTCTAATACCCTTTCCAGATTACTTCTCGTCTTCACTGCTTCTCCGGTTGTTTCGATAACAATCGCGTCAAGAAAGCCTCCTTGGTGGCAGTCACGAAACAGGGCTCACATTCCAATTCTTTGCTGTCCCAAGCCTTTCCAATGTATCAAGCTGTCCCAGCTTGGCAAGGCGATCGACAATCTGTTGCCAGACGCAGGGTATATCCGGATCAACCTCACATTTCCCATCTTGTGAGCCACCACAGGGACCATTGAGCAGATGCTTGGAACATCGGGCAATGGGACAGAGGCCACCAGTATAGTTCAGGTAGCACTCACCACATTGATCACAGTCAAACTCCTGAACGGTAAGTCCTTGGAAACCGTTTAGATAAAGAGTATCACAACATGTGTAGACAATTTTATCTTCCAGTAGCGAGGAAACAACTTGAGCTCCGACCCCACAGGAGAAGACAAGGATCACCTGTGCCTTTTCTATTTCACTGGCATACGCCTTGATGTATTCGTGAGTAAATTCCCTATGACATAGATAGTCAAGAGACGCCTTGCCAACGACTCCTTCCTTCAAGCCAGCTATGAATTGTTCTGCCTCCTCCACCGGATAATAAACGTCTCGACAGCCTAGGCATTCAAAGATAAAGAGTTTCTTTGAGGAAATTAGCGGGGCTATCTCTTGTTCAGCCTTTATTTGCACTGCGAGCATACGCCTTCTCCTGTCTTATGAAACTCAGAAGGGCAATCTTGGAAGCACATATGTATTCACAGCATCCACATTCCACACATTCCTCTACCTTGTATTCCATTGCTTTTCCCAGGTCGCCCTTCTTCCCATAGAAACCATAGAAAAGCGGATAGAGCTGCATGGGACAGACTTCCACACAACGACCACATCTTATGCAATCCCTCTCCTCAGAAGCTTGCACAGGGAACTTCCTCAGAACGGTGAGCCCTGTAGTCCCTTTTATGACGGACGAATCCAGACTTGCCTGGGCAATTCCCATAACTGGACCGCCCATTCTCACGTCGTATTCCTCCAGAATCCTATCCACGTTCTTGTCAAAACAGTACTGCATGATATCCTTGAGTGGAGTTCCTATCTTGACCATGTAGTTTCCAGATCTGGTCAAGCCTTCTCCGGACACCGTTATAACCCTTTGAAACAGGGGAACACCTTTTACGACTGCTTGGTAAATGGCCAAAAGTGTGCTGACGTTTGAAACCATCACTCCGACATCGAAAGGAAGCCCCTTCGGAGGCGGAGGAACCTCTCTGTCCAGAATCGCCCTGATTAGTGCCCGTTCCGCACCTTGAGGATATTTGGTTTTCAGGCTAACCAGCTCGACTGATGGAGATCTATCTGACAATCTCTTCAAAGCTGCCATGGCTTCAGGCTTATTGTCCTCGACCCCCACAAATACCTTTTCGACACCCAAGATGTTCTGGACTATCCTTATGCCTGTAAGAATCTCTTCCGGATGCTCAATCATAATGCGGTTATCAGCGTTTAAATAGGGCTCGCATTCACATCCATTTACAATCAGAGTATCTACTGCCTTAGGAGGAGAGAATTTTACGTTTGTTGGAAACATCGCTCCGCCGAGACCCACGATTCCACTTTCCTTTATTATTTCCAGCAGAGTCTCTTTAGGCAGTTCTTCGAAATCCTCACGAGGCTGAATCAAAGGATCCAGCTCGCTCTTTCCGTCATTTTCTACTACTATAGCCAGCTCTTTCCTTGGCGCTGTGGGATACGTTCGCGCCTCTATAGCTATGACCTTCCCGCTGATGCTCGAGTGGACGGCGGAAGAAACAAAACCATCGGCCTCTCCAATCTTCTGCCCGACCCTGACTTTGTCACCCACTTCAACTGAAGGTTGACTTCTCCTGCCGGCGTGTTGACTAAGGAATATGACCGCTATTTGAGGCTCCGCGAAATCCTCTATCTGTTTGTCCGCAGTTGCTTCCTTCTTGTCTAAAGGATGAAACCCTCCGTAGAATCCCTCGCCTCTAAGTGTTTGATTCTGCAAGGATAGATCGCTTCTAAGCTTCCAGGATGGCGTCGAGTAGTCTCTTAGTTGAACATATTCTGAGGCGAACTGCTCCCCTCGTTTCTGAAGTCGCTGATGAATTCTTACCCAGGCACAATCGACACTTGAATCCACCTCACACTTCCCGTCCGTTGCTCCACCGCAAGGGCCATTCAACAGACCCTTGGCGCAATTCGTAATGGGGCAAATCCCTCCGGTTAGATTCAGATAACACTGCCCACAGGCGGCACATTTCTCTTCTTCCAAAGAAATACCGTGATAGCCAACCTCAGGGGGACAATTCACACTGTGCGGCACTGAATCGGCTAAGGCGTAAACAGGCGTCCCCTCCAAGAGCTTGGCGAGAAACTGAACTCCCAGGCCACAAGAAACTACTCCTACGCTGTCGCAATGAGAAAGATCTAAGTCTGAAATCCTCCTTGTCGACAGAAAATCGTTACACAAGAAATCAATCATTGCATGACCCGCAATTTTTCTATGGTCTTCCCCTACAATGTCCAAAAGACGTGTATATTCTTCTCCGTCTTCCTCTTCAAATTTCCTGTAGCATTTGCCACATGATAGGATGAATATCTGATTTACTCGTTCAAAGACTTCCCTGATTTCTTGGTCAGGTTTCAGCCTGAATTTAGTGTAGTCCATTACTCGCATTTCCATGCACTAACAACCTCACGTGTAAGTTGACTGAGGAAGCTCAGCCTCCCTGTAACATGCCCCATGATAGGTCCCAGTTCTCCCTTCACCACTTATCTTCTGGCAAACCGTTGTATTTTGCGCTATCAGCCATCAATTCCACAAGCTCTCG
>SOJG01000094.1 GCA_004375885.1 Dehalococcoidia bacterium | reverse complement strand
GCTACTACCAAGGGTATCCGTAAGATCCCCATCTCCGCCAACCACGACGGAAGCCTCGACCAAAGCCACGACCAAAGCCATAGCCCCACCTAGGCCACGTCGGCGCTACGGGAGCGTAACCATAAAGGTAGGGGTAACCAGGCATTCGATTGGCGAAGCCTGGCCTGCCAGAACCAGCGCAGAAACCAGCCGCCCTTCCGGTCATCGGACCTAAGCCCAAGGGTCCTGTTCCATCTCCAAATGGCATCTTTATCACCTCCTTTCCTTTTATTTTTTCACCATCGCCTGCCACCACGAAACCTCCTGCCACATCCCCTTTCCCGATCAAATAAAGGCATGCGCTGGATATTCCCGCTTAAGCATTTTGGGCAGGACAGAGGAAGTTTCTGTGCCATTGCCTCAAAAGGCACATTCCACTCATGTCCATCATTGCCACATTTGAAGAGACGCTGGGCAAGCTCAAAGTTGCCTCCTTCGATTTGTATCGCCTTACCGGTAATCAGGGCATCGGCCAGCTTTTTCCGAGCCGATTCTAGTATGCGATGGAAGGTCGGCCTGGAAATACGCATCTGCTGCGCGCACTCTTCCTGTTCCAGCCCCTCTAAGTCCTTAAGACGGATAGACTCAAGTTCCTCAAGTGAAAGGCGAATACCCTGTAAATCACTCGCAGGAATCCCCACCGGCCTGAAAAAACCTACACTCGGCAACTGAGCAACACGTCGGAGCTTCGCTGGTCTAGCCATTAGGAATTACCCCGTTTTTCGCTACGAATTTTGAACATATGTCAATAATAATGATAATAGACCCTGTCGAATTTGTCAAATTTTGACCATAGCCACCGCTTGGTGATACAAATAGAAATATGGACTGTATAGAGCTTTTCCCTACTCTCTACCACTGTATAGAAACCACAGCCAGGGAGGAATTCCAGAATTCGGTAAACCGATATATGGAAAGCGGGGGCAAGCACAGAAAGCTTGAGGGGAAGATTGAGCTTCTCAAAACCTTCCTGGAATCAGTGGACTTCGGAAAGCTCCGCAGTCAGAGCGATGGGTACTTAATAGAGGGGAAGAAGGTCAGATTTGTGATCTGCTGGCAAGAGGGTGAGCTAAGTTATGAAATGATAGTAAGTAAGGGGGAAGCCCCCGAGTCTCACTGAGGACCGAGGGAATCCCCTTCCTCAGCCTCTACATGAATGATTGAATCCTGCTTGCCTCTCCTAACCTTCGAGCGTTCTTTCTCTCCAGATTAAAGCCACGGCCTGGGCAGCTATGCCCTCTCCCCTGCCGATGAACCCCAAACCGTTGGTGGTGGTGGCTTTGATCGTCACCCGTGTTGAATCTGTACCTAAAGCCTGGCCTATGCGTCTCCTCATTTCAGGGATGAAAGAAGAAAGCTTGGGGTTTTTCGCTATGATGGTAACATCAATGTTGGCTATAGTGAGTCCTTTGGCTGTAAGCAGTTCACCGGTCTTGCTTAACAAGACCAAGCTTGAAATATTCTCATATTCCGGTTTCTGAGAAGGGAATAAGGCGCCGATATCGCCCAGATCAGCCGCGCCGCATAAGGCATCTATTATGGCGTGGATAGCCACATCAGCATCGCTCCAACCTGACAGGCCTTTGTCATAAGGGATTTCAACGCCTCCCAGAACTAGCCTTCGCCCGGAAATCAGGGGATGGCTATCACAGCCAATGCCAACCCTCAATCCCTCTCGCATCTGATGCTTCCACGAATAAGCTCTTCTACGATGTGCCGCTTACCGCTATCTGTGCCCCACTTCTCACGCAAACATCGCGCCATATATTATACACGCGGGCAATCACATGCTCTTGGCGATGATGCGTGCCAATGCCAAATCCTCCGATGTGGTCACCTTTATATTCCTGTAATCACCCATATAGAGCTGCACCTTATGGCCCAGGCATTCCACGGCGGCGGCATCATCGGTAACCTCCGCTGTCAGGTTCTCATAAGCCTGCCTTACCAAATCGAAGCTGAATATCTGAGGGGTCTGCGCTACCCACACCCTGTCGCGCTGAAGTGTTTCCCCTACCAGTCTGTCGTCAGCGGCGACCTTAATAGTATCCTTGACTGGCACTGCCGCCGCAGCGGCCCCAATCTCCTCGACTACCTTCACGCCATCGTCAATCAAATCCGGAGTCAAGAAAGGCCGAGCTCCATCATGAATCATGACCCAATCACAATCCCTTATACGTCTGAGGCCTTCCGTCACCGAATCCTGTCGCCGTGCGCCACCTGGGCATAAAGTAGCTTTAGACCAACCCCTCTGTTCCTGCAATTTCCACCCGCGAGCCAAATCCTTATCGTTCAATACCAGGACTACCTGCCGGACCAACCGGTGTTTCTGACAAGCATCCACAGACCAGGCCAACAAGGGCCTTCCCTTTAGAGGGACAAAGAGCTTGTTTATGCCCGCCATGCGCTGGCTGAGCCCGCCAGCCACTATGACCACTCCTAACTTACTGTCCTTATGCATGACCACACTTCTCAATGCGGGAAGGCTGCAAACTTGTTCCTAAATTGGCGAACAGGAGATAAGAATCTAACTGCAACGAATTCCTCCTTCTGTTCCTGTCTCGTGCTCTTGCCCTATGCACGTCGGCTCTTGTTCTCCCCAGCAAGTGCCGACCTCAGAGCCGCAACCAGCGAGTCAGCCTCGATTAGCTGAATGTCTGCAGAGTGCGCGGACTGTCTCACTTGACCTGCCAGAGCTGGGGAAAGCCTGGGCATAAGGCAGGACTTAAAGCCCAACCTGATGGCCTCAGCAATTCTTCTCTCTACATGTGAGACTCCTCTAAGTTCCCCGTTCAACCCCACCTCTCCCAAAGCAACCAGGCCTGAAATCGGCTTCGCGTCACGAAAACTGGAAGCAATGGCTGAGGCTATTGCCAGATCAACCGCCGGCTCATTGACCCTTAACCCGCCAGTAACGTTGACTATGATATCCTGACTGTGAAGCTTCAATCCGGCACGCTTAGTAAGGACAGCGATTATCAAGAGCAATCGATTGAAATCAACACCGTTGGCGATGCGTCTTGGCGGACCAAAACTGCTAGGAGTTGTTAGGGCCTGAATCTCTACGAGCAAAGGGCGATTCCCTTCAAGAACGGGCACCACTACCGAGCCCATAGTCCCATCCTTATATGCGGACAAAAAGACCTGAGAGGGATTGGCTACTTCCAGGAGTCCCCTGTCACTCATCTCGAATATCCCCACCTCGTTAGTGGAACCGAAACGATTCTTTACGCTGCGTAACACTCGGTAACTGCTAAATGCTTCGCCTTCGAAGTAAAGCACCACATCAACAATGTGTTCCAGCGTGCCTGGCCCTGCGATGGCACCTTCTTTGGTGACATGCCCGGCAATCAACAGGGGCACATCACGCTGTTTCGCCCACCTCTCCAGCCTCCAAGTACATTCTCGCACCTGCGAAATACTGCCCGGCATCCCCGCTACATCCTCCAAGTACATAGCCTGAATGGAGTCAATAATGGCCAGCTTGGGAGAGAGCTCCTGCAAGCGGTCCAATACCGCAGCCAGATCGGGCTCAGAGAGGAAGTATATCCCTCGGCCCCCTATGCCCAGGCGCTCGCTTCTGAGCTTGACCTGATTAATGGATTCCTCACCGGAGACATAGGCGACGATCCCATTATTCTCAGCCAGCATCGCGGAAATCTGGAGCAAGAGCGTAGACTTGCCTATCCCCGGTTCGCCACCTACGAGAACAAGAGAGCCCGGAACCAGCCCCCCACCCAGCACTCGATTTGCTTCAGCAAAACCAAGGTGAAAGCGAGGAAAGTCCCCTTTCGATACTTGGGAAAGCTCCTGAGGCCTATTCCGTTCAGAGTAAAGCTGGCTGGGACCACGGGATGAAGTTACCCTCGTTTCTACCAGGCTATTCCATGCCTGGCAATCAGGACAGCGTCCCAACCACTTGGGGCTTTCCTTGCCACACTGCTGACAAATGAAAACGCTTCTGGGTCCGGATTTGCTGCGACTGTTCGATCTCAAGTCCGCTGGCTAGGATAACTGGTACTCGATAACTGCTAGTTTTTCCCCAGTCTTGACCGTCTGCCCCGGTGCAACTGCCACCTCTACGACTGAGGCTTCTTCTGGAGATAATATGGGATTTAACATCTTCATAGCCTCTATGATACAGATCACACCACCCTGCTTAACCGTATCGCCCGCAGATACCTCAACACTCACTATTCTCCCGGGCAGCGGGGCCTCGACTACTTCTCTGGCCATGTTTAAGCGGCCTCCTTAACCAGTGGCCTCATTACGATTCTCTCCTCGACACAGTCCACCACCACCGTGTCTCCAGGCAGGAACTCCCCACGAAGCAAAGCTTCGGAGAGCGGATCCTCAACCAAATTCTGGATGGTCCGACGCAAGGGGCGGGCTCCAAAAACAGGGTCATAACCCTTGTTGCCTATAAAATCCCTAGCTTCATCAGTTACTTGCAACGTGATATTCTTCTCTGCAAGAGAAGCGACAACCTGGTTAAGCATCAGGTCAACAATCTGGCGGATATGCTCTTTGCTTAAAGCATGGAACACGACTGTGTCATCAATACGGTTAAGGAACTCAGGCCGGAATTTTTCCTTCATCTTGTCGAGCACCTGTTTCTTCATTTTCCCGTACTCCATCTGCTGTTTCCCCTCGCCGTCGACGTGAGCAGCAAAACCGAGGGTCATATCGCGCTTAATAAGCTCGGCACCGACATTGCTGGTCATGACTATGATGCTATTACGGAAATCAACCCTGCGCCCTTTGGCATCGGTCAAATGACCATCATCGAAGATCTGGAGCAATATATTGAATACATCATAATGGGCCTTTTCGACCTCGTCCAGCAGAATAGCACAATAGGACTTCCGCCTTACTGCCTCAGTTAATTGACCGCCTTCCTCATAACCGATATAACCGGGTGGTGCTCCAACTAAACGAGCTACAGTGTGACGCTCCATAAACTCCGACATGTCGAGCCTGACCAAAGCATCTTCTCCACCAAACATAAACTCGGCCAAGGCCCTTACCAATTCAGTCTTGCCGACTCCAGTGGGACCCAGGAAGATGAAGACGCCAATGGGACGCCTGGGGTCCTTCAGCCCAGCTCGAGCCCTCCTTACCGCTTTGGCGATGGTTGCTATGGCCTCATCCTGACCTATGATACGACGATGTAGAGCCTCCTCCATCTGCAGAAGCCGGCTGGTTTCATCGATAGTCAACTTTACCACAGGTATGCCCGTCCACATGCTGGCTACCTCGGCAATATCCTCCGAGGTAACCACGGGCCGGCCCTGTTCCTGCTTAACTTTCCACTCCTTCTCCATGACCTCAAGCTTCTCCGTTAGCTGAAGCTCACGGTCACGCAACTCACTGGAGTACTCATACTGTTGACTTGCGATGGCCGCCTCTTTCTCCTTGCGTACGCTTTCCAGCGCCCGCCTTGCCTCGGCCAAGCCGATGGGGGCGCTACCACGTTTGATGCGCACTCGAGAGCTTGCTTCATCTATCAAATCAATGGCCTTATCGGGTAAGAAGCGGTCCGCTATATATCTGGTGGCCAGCGGCGCTGCCATCTGTAAGGCCTCGTCGCTTATATCCAATTGGTGAAACTCCTCATATCTATGTTTAATGCCCCGCAGTATATCCAGAGTCTCCTCCACCGTGGGCTCGGCCACCAGAACAGGTTGAAACCGCCGTTCCAAAGCGGGGTCTTTCTCCACATATTTGCGGTAATCGTCCAGGGTAGTGGCACCGATAACCTGTATCTCGCCACGGGACAACGCGGGCTTCAGGAGGTTAGAGGCGTCGACCGCACCCTCGGCCGCTCCAGCACCAACTATGGTCTGCATTTCATCGATAAACAAGATGCAATTGCCAGCCGTTTTATCTTCCTCAATGACCCTCTTCATCCTCTCCTCAAACTCGCCCCGATACTTCGTTCCCGCCACCAAGGCACCTATATCTAAGGCGATTATTCTCTTGCCCTGCAATACCTCAGGAATCTCTCCAGCTACTATACGCTGCGCTAACCCTTCAATAATGGCTGTCTTGCCTACACCTGCTTCACCGATAAGCGCGGGGTTGTTCTTGGTGCGACGGCTCAGTATTTGAATTATCCGCTCGATCTCTTTGTGACGCCCAACAATAGGGTCAAGTTTGTCCGCCCGGGCCAGGCCAGTTAAATCGGTACCGAGTTGATCCAAGGTCGGTGTACGCGAGGCAACGCGACCTGTGGCGCGAGCTCGCACAGATTCCTGCCTGACAACTCGACTGACCTCGTCACGGGCTCGCTCCAACGTAATGCCAAAGCTCTCCAAAACACTGAAGGCTACCCCTTCGCTTTCCCGCAGCAACCCAAGCAGAAGATGCTCAACACCGATATAGCTGGAATTGAGACGACGTGCCTCATCTACCGCAAATTCGATAGCCCTTTTCGCCCGAGGAGCGAGGTCAATATCTCCACTGGTAGCTCGACGCTCTCCCTTTCCGATAACAAATTCCACAGCCGCCTGTATCTTGCTCATCGAGACACCCAGATTAGTCAGCACCTTGGCCGCAATCCCCGATTCCTCCCCCGCTATCCCCAGCAACATGTGCTCCGTATCGATGTAACTGTGGCCCAAGCGTTGCGCCTCTCCTTGAGCCCGAGTCAGAACCCTGCGGGCTCCTTCAGAGAACCTCTCAAATCCGGTACTCATTTCAACCCTCTGCGTAGTTTTGACCTAGAGTATAGAACATACCACCCTTCCAGTCAACAAGCTCCCCCTCACTTGAACTAAGGGACGGAACGGTAATATACTATAATACCATACCATCATTCTGAGGATTGACGGAAATGCGGGTCACCGGCGGCGAAGTAAAGGGAACTCGGTTGAAGACGCTACCAAGGCACTTCATCAGACCCACGACTAGCGTGGCCAAGCGCGCTATATTCTCTCTCCTGGAGAACAGAACCACCGACTGGGGCCGGGTTCTTGACTTATATGCCGGCAGCGGTGCTCTGGGCATTGAAGCTCTGAGCCGCGGAGCAGAGTGGGTCGATTTCGTTGACCGCAGAAGAAGCTGCTGTGACATTATCAGAGCCAATCTGGAGAAGACAGGAGCGCGGCAGCGAGCCCATATCTACTGCTGCGCTGTGAGCAAGGCACTCACTATCCTCGACAATAGCTATGATGTTGTCTTCATAGACCCGCCTTACTCTGACCCTTCCACACATAGCTTACTGATGAATCTAGCTACATCGAAACTACTAGGAGAGAACTCCACAGTTGTGCTTTGCCACGCAAACCGCTTCTCCCTGAATTCCGACTATGATGGACTTCATCTTGTTAAGCAGCGCCGCTACGGTGACACTTTCATCTTCATATACCAAAAGGAGGTTTAGCTATGGTCATAGCAGTCTATCCAGGCACCTTTGATCCGCTCACCTGCGGGCACACGGACATTATCGATCGGGCAGCAGCCTTGGTGGACAAGTTGACTGTCGGCATCTATGAGAACCCCACTAAACAGCCGCTTTTTCCTGTCGAGCAGAGGGTTGGCTTCGTGGAAGAGGCAGTAACGGGTTTGCCCAACGTCCAGGTCAGAGCTTTCAAAGGGCTGACCGTGGATTTCATACATCAGATTGGAGGAAGGGTTATGATTCGCGGCTTAAGAGCGAATTCCGATTTCGAACGCGAATTTGAAATGGCGCTGATGAACAGAAAACTGGCGCCAGACATTGAGTTGCTATGCCTGATGACTAGCTCTCAATATCAATTTCTTAGCTCTAGCCTGATCAAGGAAGTAGCCAAGCTGGGAGGCTGTCTTGAAGGGATGGTTCCCGACCACGTGGCTTTCGCTCTGAAGCAGAAGTTCTCGATGTCTGGCGAGGTTGCCATTGGTAAAGGCAAAATGTAAAATTGGGGACTAAAAACTAAGGAGGTAATGGAAGGATGGCATACAAGATTACTGACGAGTGCATTAACTGTGGTGCCTGCGAACCGGAGTGCAAAAATGGGGCCATAACGGAGGGGGAGGAGTACTATGGCATAGAACCCGATAAGTGCACTGAGTGTGTAGGTTGGTTTGAGACGGCAAAATGCGCAGAGGTTTGCCCTGTGGATTGCTGCATTCCTGACCCTGATCACAAGGAAACGCGGGAACAACTGCTCGACAAGTGGCGCAAGCTACACCCCGGCGAAACTCCAGCGGTCAGCTAAGATAAGGCTCGACAGCCATTCCAACGAAAAGAGGTCGCCCAGAGTATATCGAAGCCCAGCGGCTGTGCTCCCGGTGCCGGTCATGCTCAGATGAGGCTGGGCGTGACCTCAGTCCAAAGCCAGCCATGAGCCATCGACAGATATCTTCTAGTGAAGGATCATCTGCCTAACGTACTTAGGAAGATTCCTTGCGTGGTTCCGCAGTGACATCTCACTGTAGGATCTGATAGCGACGTAACAACTACTGCATCGATTATCTCGCGAAAATCCCTCTATCATCTCCTTCCGAGTAGCGTATTTCTGGCGGTGAAGCGAACAGGGAATGAGACTCCCGTCAGGCATCACCACAAGGAATTTTATGCCGGCCTTGCAATTCGGCATGTATCCGTGTTCAAAGAACTTCAGAGTATCTCGGAGTGTGAGCTCCGGATTAGCCACATAGGTGCCCTGTTTTTTCAGCGTCATGAGGTCGTCAATGGCCCGACGTAAGGTTTCCAGGTCGTCCGTACTATTGAGGCAATAGTCCTCATTCTCAGTCCGCAGCGCGGTATATGCGCTGTACGATATATCTACACCCCAGTCAGCGGCCTTTCTCGCCAATGGCAGTATTTCCCTCACGTTCGCTTTGGTTATGGCCGTATTCAGGATGATGTCGCGAAACCCAAGCTTAGCTAACCCGGGAACAGTCTGCTCCAAACGTTTATAGAGACCCGGCCGTCGCCGAAAATCGTCATGCCGCTCATCAGGGAAGTCAAGCGACACCGAGAATTGACTCACCCCCGCCTCACGCAATCGCAGATACCTGCTCTCGTTTAGTAGCCATCCGTTGGTAACGAGTATCGCGTATTCCGGTCCTGCCTGCCGGATAGCCTTGACTATGGCTGCTATATCCTTGCGCAGGAGTGGTTCACCACCGGAAATCTGCACCGCAAGCGGCTTCAAGCATCTGGCTATGTCCCCGTATTCCTCTGGTGTGGCTTGTTTCTCATCCTTGACAAAGCCGCCAAGGTCGCAGTGACGGCAATTGCAGTTGCAGGAAAGTGTCACCTCGTAAGAAACTACCATGGGGCGATTAGCTATATAGCTATGTATTGTCCCTTTGACAACCTTAATCGCCTGCAATAGAGAAACTCTTGCCATTCCCTAGCGATAACCTCAGTTCATTACTTGAAGCCGAGCACCACACAATGGTTAAACCTGGAGGGGTATACAAACATCATCTTATCCATGATGTTGCCCAAGGGGGAGGCAGGATCGGGCAGAGACTTCGACTGCTCGTATACGCTGAGATATTTTAGCATCATTGTGACCAATATGGACAGGCTCACAAACCCTCTATGGGAGGCAGAGGAAATGTCTCTGAACCCAGTGTTCCGGAGGATGCCAGAGAGGGTTCTGGTACTGAATTGGTTGATATGAAGCCTCTTTATATCCCACCATCTTTTCCCCAGAACTCTCGCCGGTGTCGCCTCTATATCCGGTGTTGATACTGCCACCAGCCCCCCGGGTTTGAGTATCCTGTGAACCTCTTTGAGAGTCACGAGCGGGTAGGGTACATGCTCAAGAGTTTGCCATAGAGTGACTACATCAAAATGGCTCTCTGGGAACTGTAGCTCTTCAAAGGGCTTTGCTTCTACGTCCAGACCGAATTCCCTTCTGGCATATTCTGCCGCATCTTGCGATAATTCGACCCCCTTGGTAGTGTAGCCGGCCTCATGGGCACTATGCAGAAAGAAGCCCTGGGCACAACCTATGTCCAGAAGGTTGGTGCCATTGGCGTATTTCTCAATCAGCCGTACCTGTGACCTAGCAGTCCTTAGATAGCTCTCCCGTATGGCAGGAGCGTGAGTGTTTTTCGCCTCGGAGTAATGCTCATTGATTTTGCTTGCTTTCTCCGTTGGATTCACATATATGAGATGGCATCTTTTGCACCTGACATGCCGCCCCCATTCCTTTCCAGGTACCAGATAACCCTCCACCCTTTCTTGAGAATCGTATCCTTCCATGGCATACTCAAAGAGCACATTGAAATCGTCAGATTTCATGTTAGACTCAAAGAGAATCTCGAAATCATCCTCTCCACACCCGGGGCAGTTGCGGTATTCAAAAGGCGAGTCCATCTGCATGCGACCCTCAAAGGCGTTGAGCTTTTTGATGAGCAGCAGCCACAGCTTCAAGAAGCAGATAACGGAATCTTCCCCTCTCCAACTGAAGAAGAGCCTCAGTCGTGGTGCCCCCTGGCGATGTAACCATATTTCTCAAAACGGCTGGGTGTTTACCCATCTTCTCAACAGTACTTGTAGAACCGAGTACCGTTTGGATCACCACATCTTGAGCCATGTCCCGCGGCAGGCCTATATGTACACCGGCATCGATAAGAGCCTCAATAAAGAGAAAGACATACGCTGAACCACTGCCGCCCAGAGCCGTGACCATATCCAGATACTTCTCGTCAGCAACATAGACCTCTTTACCGATGGCACCCAGTACGGTTCTGGCTAATTCCTTTTGCCTATCGTTGGTCTCAGCAGTTGCCGTCCACACAGTCATTCCCTGGCCGATTTGCGCCGGCATATTGGGCGCCGCCCGAACCACGGAAGAGTGCTTCAAGTACCGACACAAATTGGATAGAGTACTCCCCGCCAGTATAGACAACACGAGCTGTTCGGGCGACGGACTCTTGATCTTCTCCGCAACGTCAGGGAGATTCTGAGGCTTCACCGCCAGGACAATCAGGTCAGCATCCTTCGCAGCCCTCTTGTTGTCAGCTAGAGCGCTAACTCCATACTCCTTGCTCAGCAATTCGCGCCGCGACGGACTGACATCACTAACAACCAAATCCTGCGGCGTAGCTACACCTTGATGCAAAATACCTCTAATCATCGCTTCACCCATAGCCCCGCCGCCTACAAATGCTATCCTCATTGCTCCCTCCTTGCTTCCTGTTGGTTCCATCAAGATGCTATCACAATGTTCACGAGTCTTCTCGGAACATAGATGACTCTGCTGAGTTTCTTGTCATCAATGTGGGCCTTCACCCGCTCCCGACCCAGCGCCAGCTCCTTAGCCTCAGCTTCACCTATGGAAGCGGGAACGAGTACCCTATCGCGAAGTCTACCGTTGACCTGAATGACCAGGGTGATCTCTTCCTCCTTGGCTACCTCTTCGTCATACTCGGGCCATTGCTGGTTGTGAATACTGTAAGGATGCCCAGTCTTAGCCCATAGCTCCTCCGCAAGATGCGGGGCAGTGGGGGCAAAGAGAAGCAGAAAACACCTGATAGCCTCTCGCCATGAGGAATCTGAGAGTACCCCTTTCTCCTTGACCTTAGACAGATAGTTTGTGAATTCCATAAGGCTGGCCAGCATCGTGTTAAAGCGGAATTTCTCAAGGTCCTCAGTCACCTTCTTAATCGTCTTATGGGTGATGTGGAGGAGTTCTTTCTCATGCTCTCTATGAACTGCATCCCGATAAGTGGCACTATAGTCCGTGGTCACCAGGCTCCATACCCGGTTGAGCCAGCGAGTGATGCCTACAAGGCCGCTATCGTTCCATTCTCCCCCCAGTTCCCAAGGACCTATAAACATGAGATACCCACGAACGGCATCGGCTCCAGATTCAGCCACATATTCGTCGGGGCCGATCACATTGGGCCTGGACTTGCTGATTTTGCGACCACCGTAAACGATGGTTCCCTGATTGAACAGGCGAGTAAAAGGTTCGTCAAAGTTGACCAGACCCATGTCCCTCAATGCTTTGATGAAGAAACGGGCGTAGAGGAGATGCATAACTGCGTGCTCAGCACCCCCAGTATAACAATCGACAGGCAACCAGTATTTCACTCTGGCTTCATCGAACGGAGCCTCCCCGGTTTCCGGACTGGTGTACCTCAAGAAATACCAGGATGAACACACAAAGGTATCCATAGTATCAGTTTCCCTTCGTGCCGGCCGAGAACACTCGGGACAGGTGGTATTGACGAAGCTCGAGGAATATTCCAAAGGAGATTCGCCGGTAGGTTTGAATTCGGCATCGGGAGGAAGCAGGACAGGTAAATCCTCCTCGGGTACTGGGACTATGCCGCATTCAGGACAATGAACCATAGGTATGGGTGCCCCCCAATATCTCTGCCTGGAGATAAGCCAATCGCGAAGGCGATAGATAACCGTCCGCTCGCCCCATCCCTTTTCCTCCAGTAAGGCACAGATTGCCTCATATCCTCGGTCGCTCGTCAAACCGCTGAAGCTGCCGGAATTCACCATTGTTCCGGACCCAGTGTAGGCCTCTGTCAATTCCTGACCTGACCACCCCGGAGGAGCAATAACCGTTCGCACAGGTAGCTTGAATCTCCCGGCAAACTCAAAATCCCTTTCATCGTGAGCAGGAACTGCCATTACCGCTCCCGTGCCATACGTCGGCAGCACATAGTCAGTGATCCAGACAGGCACTCGCTCTCCGCTCATCGGATTGATAACGTAGCTGCCTAAGAAGACGCCTGTCTTCTCCCTGCCCAGCGCTAGCCGTTCATACTCGGTTTGCTGCCGACACCAGGCAATGTATTCGTCCACTTCAGCTCTACGCTCAGGGGCAGTCAATTGAGGAACCAGAGGGTGCTCTGGAGCAACGAGAACGAAAGTCACCCCAAAAATGGTATCAGGGCGAGTGGTAAACACTCTTATCTCGTGCTGCTCTGTCCCCTTGTGCTCGAGCCAAAAGGACATTTCAACGCCCTCGCTTTTGCCCACCCAGTTCCTCTGCATTGCCTTTATGCGTTCCGGCCAATCCAGGTGACTATGGTCGAGGAGTTCCTCAGCGTAC
>SOJG01000057.1 GCA_004375885.1 Dehalococcoidia bacterium | reverse complement strand
AGAGCACGTTCTTGGTAAGAACGGGGTCACCAGTTCGAATCTGGTTGTGGGCTTTAAGATAAAAGGAGGTTATGATGGCTAAGAAAACTTTCGAGCGTGCTAAGGAACATGTCAATGTGGGCACTATAGGGCATGTAGACCATGGCAAAACCACACTAACTGCGGCCATAACCCAGGTATTGTCTAAGGCAGGTGCTACGGACTTCATGCCCTTTGATTCGATAGATAAGGCTCCCGAGGAGAAGGCTCGTGGTCTGACGATTGCCATTTCCCATATCGAGTATGAAACTGACAAACGCCATTATTGCCATGTTGACTGTCCAGGGCACGCTGACTATATCAAAAACATGATAACTGGAGCTGCTCAGATGGATGGAGCCATTCTGGTGGTCGCCGCCGATGATGGTCCTATGCCACAGACGAGGGAACACATCCTTCTGGCTCGGCAAGTGGAGGTTCCCCGCATGCTAGTGGCTCTCAATAAGGTGGACCTTGTAGATGACCCGGAGTTATTGGATTTGGTGGAGATGGAGGTTAGAGACTTGCTCAAGAGGTACAACTTCCCCGGCGATGAAGTCCCTGTTGTACGAGTAAGTGCTTTTAAGTCCCTGGAGTGTGGCTGTGGCAGCAGAGAGTGCCAATGGTGTGGGCCAATATGGAAGTTGCTGGATGCCACGGACGAGTACATACCAGTACCGCAGAGAGAAAAGGACAAGCCCTTCTTGATGCCGATAGAGGATGTATTCAGTATTAAAGGGCGGGGAACCGTGCCTACCGGTCGGGTGGAACGGGGGGTAGTCAGAGCTGGTAATGAAGTGGAGATAGTGGGGCTAAAGGAGACAAGGAAGACAGTGGCGGTTAGCTTGGAGATGTTCCATAAGATCATGCAGGAAGCAGAGGCTGGCGATGCCGTTGGAGTGCTGCTACGAGGCATAGACCGAGATGAAATAGAGCGGGGTCAGGTTCTGGCAGCACCGGGCACGGTCAAGCCCCACACCGAGGCTGAGGTTGAAGTGTATATCTTGACCAGGGAAGAAGGTGGCAGGCATACGCCTTTCTTCAATGGTTATAAGCCACAGTTCTTTATCAGAACTATGGACGTTACAGGCGAGATAAGTCTTCCTGAGGGCGTGGAGATGGCCATGCCGGGCGATAGCCTGACTCACATGAAGATTAAGACCGTGAATCCGGTAGCTATGGAGGAGGGCTTACGCTTCGCCATCAGGGAGGGTGGCAAGACGGTGGGTGCTGGGGTCATCGGCAAGGTTATCACATAGACATGGTTCGCTGAGCATTTGATTGACCTGTAGATACTGTAGATAGACGTGGCTAAGAAGAAGGGCGATTCACGTATGGTTATCCACCTGGCTTGCAGCCAATGTCTGCGGAGAACATATACTACGGGCAAGAACAAGAAGAATGATCCGCAACGGCTGGAGTTGAACAAGTATTGTCCTCACTGTCGCAGCCACGTGATTCATCGAGAGACAAAGTAACTCATGACAAGCCATACCAGGAAAGCCGTAAATACTAGGTCTGCCCCGGCCAAGAAATCACGGTTCAGTTTCTTGGTTGAGGTGGTGGCTGAACTGCGCAAAGCGCACTGGCCAACAAGACAGGAAACCGTAAGGTTAAGTATTCTGGTTTTCATTGTGTGTGCTGTTGTGGGAGCCATCCTGGGGGCTCTGGATTATGGCTTTTTCCGACTGTTTCGCGATTTGTTTCTAGGTGGTTAGTAGTCAATGGTTGATGGAGAATGGTACTTGTTGTATGTCTCTTCGGGTCACGAGGAGCAGGCTAGGAGGAACTTGGAGCAGCGTATCAAGTATATGGACGTGGGTGATAAGATATTCGATGTGGTGATACCCACAACTAAAGAGATTGAAATCAAAGCTGGAAAGCGGCATACAACAACTAAGAAGGCTTTCCCTGGCTATATCATGGTAAATATGAGTTTGGACGAGTATAGCTGGGATATTGTACGCAACACTCCTGGTGTCGCTGGCTTTGTGAGCACTGGGACCAAACCTGTTCCCTTACCGGAGCAAGAGGCCGGCGCCATCCTCCAGCGCATGGACGAAGCTCCTACCGAGGTCAAGATGACTTTCGCAGAAGGGGACAGTGTGCGTGTAACTAGTGGTCCTTTTATCGATTTTATCGGCAAGGTAGACCAGGTTAACTTGAATAAGGGTAAGGCGATAGTCTTGCTTTCACTCTTTGGACGGGAGACGCCTGTTGAACTAGACCTCCTGGGTATAGAGAAGATATGAGGCAGCCTGGCTAGGAACCCAGGACATGCCGAACGAGAACATCGCGAATGGCAAAGAAGGTTAAAGCGGTCGTTAAGCTGCAAATATCTGCAGGTAAAGCTACTCCAGCACCACCTGTGGGACCTGCTTTGGGTCAGCATGGCATCAATATCATGGCGTTCTGTAAGGAATACAACGAGCGGACTGCTTCTCAGGAAGGTTTCATCGTTCCTGCTGAGATAACCATATATGAGGATCGCTCCTTTAACTTCGTGACCAAGATGCCGCCTGTTTCTGACCTGCTACGGCGTGCCCTGGGAACGGAGAAGGGCAGCGGCAATCCCGGAAGCGAGAGAGTAGGCAGCATAAACAGAGACACAATCTACGAGATCGCGCGTAACAAAATGAAGGACCTGAATACAACTGATATTGATAAGGCAGTGAAGATCGTGGCTGGCACCGCCCGGAGCATGGGAGTTGACGTAGAATAGACCAGGCATTTAGGAGCTTGTAGGATTCTGAGGCTGTAGACAGATGGCGAAACACGGGAAGAGATATCAAGAAGCCAGCAAACTTGCAGACAAATCAAAGACGTATTCGCCTGAAGAAGCGGTCGAGCTAGCTAAGAAGGCTTCCTACGCCAGATTTGATGAGACAGTTGAGCTCCATCTTAAGATGGGGGTCAATCCCCGCAGTGCTGACCAACAAGTGCGCGGTGTAGTTCTGCTGCCCAATGGACTCGGGAAGAAGACGCGAGTGCTCGTCTTCACTCAGGGTGAAGGGATAAGAGCCGCGGAGGAAGCGGGTGCTGACTATGCTGGAGCAGACGAGCTGATCAAGCAAATCGAGGGTGGTTGGGTTGAATTCGATGTATCTATTGCCACTCCTGACATGATGCCCAAGGTAGCCAAGCTTGGTCGTATCTTAGGGCGGCGGGGTCTGATGCCCAATCCGAAGTCTGGCACTGTCGTACCGCCTCAGGATATAGCTCGAGTTGTGAGCGAAGCGCGTAAGGGTAGATCTGAATTCCGTCTTGATAGAACAGCCATTATTCATTTGCCCATCGGGAAGGTCAGTTTTGACAAAGACAAGCTCTTAGAAAACCTGGCGGCTGTGGTGGAAGCCATTGTAAGAGCGAAGCCCTCCGGGGCCAAGGGCCAATATATCAGGAGCGCCTTCCTGTCTACCAGCATGGGTCCGGGATTCAAGCTGGATATTACATCAGTGCTTGCCGTGTCGAGTTCTTTGAGCAGGTAACCTGGCTACAGGTTGCCATACTCACATATGTGACGGGCCTATCGACCTATGCCCTCGTTAGAAATCCAGCAATGCCTCATCCTTGGTTGTGTACAGTAACTTGCCGGTTCCAGTCTGAGGGGTGTTGTGCCTTCAAATCCGAGCTTCAGATGCCACAAGCAATGAGTAGATGAACAATGAAGTGTCTCATAATCTATGTCTCGGTACACCACGGCAATACTGATAAGATTGCCAGGGCAATGGCAAATGCGCTTGATGCCGATCTATTACAGGTGAAGCACGTGGATGCGGGCATCGTTGAGCAGTACGACTTGATAGGTTTTGGGTCAGGGATATATTTCGGCCGACATCACAAGAGCCTACTGGATATTGTTTGCGGACTGCCCTTGCTGAGACACAAGAAAGCGTTCATCTTTTCAACGAGCGGGCTAAGGAGACTTCGGTTTATCCATGACTTCGACAAACGACTGAAACAAGCGCTTGAACGGAAAGGCCTCGAGATTGTAGGCGAATTCTCCTGTAGGGGATTCGACAGATTCGGGGCAGCCATGATTCTCGGCGGCATCAACAGGGGCAGGCCCGATTCGAAGGACCTGAGGCGAGCACAGGATTTCGCCAGGGCCCTAAT
>SOJG01000008.1 GCA_004375885.1 Dehalococcoidia bacterium | reverse complement strand
GATACCTTCTGGAGTTTTAAGCATGCTTTAAAATTCGTTTCTAAGAAGGCAACTTTCCCTCCATTAGGTTTAGTAACCGTGGCCGCAATGCTTCCCGAGGAATGGGAGAAAAAGCTTGTCGATATGAATGTGACTACCTTGACAGACAAGGACCTTGAGTGGGCCGATTATGTGTTTCTCAGCGCTATGGTGGCCCAGCAGAGTTCAGCAAGGGAGGTCATCGATCGGTGCAAAAGGCTGGGAACCAAGATTGTTGCCGGTGGGCCCTTCTTTAGCCGCGGGTATGAAGATTTTGGGTTTGATGAGATAGACCATCTTGTATTCAACGAGGCTGAAAATATAATGCCGCTCTTTTTGGAGGATTTAGAGAGGGGTTGTGCCAAACATATCTACACGTCTGAAGAACGGCCGGATATGAAGGAAACTCCTGTGCCTTTGTGGTCACTTATCAACAGGAAAAAATACCAATCAATGACTATCCAGTATTCTCGAGGCTGCCCTTTCAATTGTGAATTCTGCGATATCATTATACTGAACGGGCATAGACCACGAACCAAGGACAAAAGTCAGATAGTAGCCGAATTAGAGGCATTATACGATATGGGATGGCGGGCTAGTGTATTCTTTGTTGATGATAATTTCATTGGCAACAAACGTAAGCTAAAGTCAGAAACTCTGCCGGCAATAATTGAATGGAGGGAAGAGAAGAAACGTCCCTTTTCATTTTTTACGGAAGCATCCATAAATCTTGCCGATGATGAAGAGCTAATGAGTCTAATGAGTGAGGCGGGATTTGACATGGTATTTGTGGGCATCGAGAGCCCTAATGAGGCAAGCCTGGTGGAATGCAATAAACTGCCGAATAAGAATCGCGATATGCTGGCGGCGGTCAAGAAGATACAGAACTACGGCTTGCAGGTGCAGGGAGGATTTATTGTCGGGTTTGATAGCGATCCTCCCTCGATCTTCAAGAGCCAGATCGATTTCATACAGAAGAGTGGAATCGTTACTGCTATGGTTGGTGTACTGATGGCTCCTCCAGAGACAAGATTGTACAAACGTCTAAAAAGGGAGAACCGTCTGCTGCCAAAGGGCTCCGGTGATAATACAGATGGTTCAACCAACTTCATCCCCACAATGGGTCACGACACGCTTGCCAGGGGCTATAAGCATGTTGTAGATACAATCTATGCACCTAAGCAATACTATGAGCGGATTAGAACCTTTCTAAGGGAGTATAAGCCTGGCAATAAAGGAAAACTCAAGATTTCTCTTGTCCATCTCATAGCATTTGTAAGGTCCATATGGGTTTTGGGGATCAAGGAAAAGGGGAGGATAGATTATTGGAAGCTGTTTGCCTGGACCTTACTGAGAAAGCCAAAGTCTTTCACTTTATCCATTACGCTTGCTGTTCAGGGATTCCATTTCCGCAAGGTCGCCGCGAAAGTACGTGTGTCGCTAACTAGTGATATCCGCAGGTTGGAGCAAGTAGGAAAGCCGGCAGGCGAACAGAATCGGTTCTAACTTAGCGTCCTTATCAGATGTTCTCGCCTTGAGACACACGTTGATGGACTTGACCGGCCTCGCCATGGCAAGCCAGATTCACTCCCGCTCGACGGGGGAGACTGAGGTGAGGTTGCTCGATTCTTCACCGGGATGCGATGTCCTCTCTGTGGTAGTTGCATAGGGCCTGTGGAACCCAATTATCGTTGCGATTGCTTGACTCTATGGGGGCGACTGCATGCAAGTCTTCAAGGTGGTAGGAATTGTCGGCATGGCGGGTGCGGGCAAGTCGGAAGTGGCCAGGGTGTTTGAAGGCCACGGCTTTAAGAAAGTACGATTTGGGGATATTACGGACCAGGAACTCAGGAGCCAGGACCTCGAGCCGAATGAGGAAAACGAGCGCCATGTCAGACAACAACTGAGAAGAAAACACGGTATGGCTGCTTACGCCAGATTGAACCTGCCCACGATTGATAAGTCACTGAAATCATCAGGTGTTGTGATGGATGGGCTCTACTCCTGGGAAGAGTATGTCTTGTTGAAGGAGTACTATGGCCGACAGTTTACTACGGTTGCCGTTTTGGCCTCGCCCGGTACGAGATGTGCCAGACTGGCGCATCGAGGGGTACGGCCCCTAGGGCCGGAGGACGCGGCCAGTCGGGATAGGTCCGAGATAGAGAATAGTAACAAGGGTGGGCCAATCGCCATGGCTGATTTCGTCATAGTAAATGAGGCTTCCCTGGAGCAGTTGGAAAGGGAGACGGAACGAGTTCTGTCCGCTCTAAAGTGAAAAAACAGACCAGACCGGACATTGATGCATATTTCCTCAAGATAGCTTCCGTGGTGGCGGAACGCTCCACCTGCCGGCGTCACCACGTAGGTGCTGTGGCGGTGAAGGATAAGCACATACTAGCCACCGGCTACAACGGGGCTCCCGCCGGCCTCAAAGACTGTCTTGAACTCGGCTGCCTCAGGGATGAGCTCGGCATAGCATCTGGTACCAGGCAAGAGATATGCAGGGGTACTCATGCCGAGCAGAATGTCATCATACAGGCATCACTCCATGGGGTGAGTCTTGAGGGGGCCACAGTCTATGTTACTCATTCACCATGTGTACTGTGCGCCAAGATGCTGGTTAATGCCAGAATAGAGAGATTGGTGACATCTGGCAGCTACGCTGATGACTCCTTCGTAGACCTGTTTCAGGAAGCCGGAATCGAGTTTGAGCTGTGCAAAAAACCAGCCTCCGAGATAACCTATCTGCCCTGAAATGAGGGCTCTCTTGCTTTCATTGCCAGCGATATTTCCTCTCGCTCGTCAGGAGAGGATTATGGCCTGTCCTGCGTCTATCGAAGGATGAGAGTGATTGATGAACCCCCTTTTGTGATTGCGGGGGTGAGCCGAAGCCCGGAGCACGGCGAAGGGAATCTGTTCTGATTGAATAATGAGCTTGAAACCTTTCTTTCAGGCCCACCCTGTGTTGGAAGAGAGGGTTACTTGACAAGGAAACTCCTTCCGTGTACAATCCAGTTATTAGTTTCAAGTTTAGGTTATTGCAGGCTTTTTCAAGTTATTTCACATTACTTGGGCATTGGGTGACCGAACTCTAACTAAAATTGAGAAGAAAGGAGGTCATCCAATGAGTTTTTTGGACAAGTCTCTTCAGTGTTCCGATTGTGGAGCTACTTTCACTTTCAGCGCTGAGGAACAAGAGTTTTTCCAATCCAAAGGCTATACTAACGAGCCGAAGAGATGTCCGCCGTGCCGCGAGGCAAGGAAGTCAGAGCGTCACGGAAATGGTGGCTACGGACCCAGACGCGAAATGTTTCCCGCGATATGCGCCGAGTGCGGCAAGAACACCGAGGTGCCTTTTGAGCCCCTCGATGGCAGGCCCGTCTATTGTAGCGATTGCTATCGCAAAGTAAGAGTGAGTAGATAATGGCGGTTGGACCACGGACATACAGGGGCCGGGGATAGCTGGTCCCTGTATGTCCCTAGAATGTGGTGGTGCGTCATCTCGAGGAGCGTCTCCCTAAGTGAAGCTGAATGCTAAAATTTCCTGTTGTGTCGCTTTCAAAGGATGGTGCGCATGAGTGGAATTCTGCGCGGGGCAAGGCCGGACGGTCATTTTTCAGGCCAGGGAGAAAGGGCACAACGGAAAACCTCAAAGAAGTGACAGACGAGGGCACCATTGTGAATAAACCAGCAAGCAACCAATAGGCTAATGATTATGGTCATACTTGGCATGGATACTTGGTATGCCGGCCAGACTCTGGGCGGAAAATCACGAAATTAAACGAAAGGAGCGCTAGTATGAAGATTTATGTGGGTAACTTACCCGATGAGGTAACTGAAGAGGAATTACGTCAGGAATTTGGGGCTTTTGGAGAAGTGACGTCCGTAAGCATTGTAACCGATAAATACAGTGGGCGGTCCAGGGGATTCGGGTTTGTTGAAATGGGAATAGTATCTGAAGGTCAAGCTGCAATTGCTGGCCTGGACGGGAAAACACTGAAGGATCGGACACTTAGTGTTAACGCGGCTCGCCCCCCCTCTCAAAGCAAGAGCCGTGGGTCTTACGGTGACAAGAAAGGCAGTCGGTTTAGCGGTGGAAGACCGCGAAAATACTAGGCAAACTGGCTACGTGGATTGGTGCTGGCAGCTGCATATTCCTTACCGACTCTCTCTTCGCAAATCGGGGCAGCGTAACTGTTTGGTATAGG
>SOJG01000110.1 GCA_004375885.1 Dehalococcoidia bacterium | reverse complement strand
CAGCCTACGGCATGCCATTCGCCACGTTCAAAGAACTCCTCTATTACGACGAGTTCTTAAAGCTGTTTCCGCCTGCCTATGAGAAACAAACGGTGCGGTGGGACCCTTTCAAGTAGAAGGGTTGTTCGCAGCCATTGTGCTGAGAGTATCTCCATATGATGATTATTGCTGCTTGGAATCGGACCGTGTCAGGTTTGCCTGCGATGGCATGCAGATAGAACTGTAGCGACGCATGTGCAGTCTTTGGCATCACCCTCCCATGCCTAAGTATGACCCCGCATCAGGATGACCGCCTGAGCGGCGCACACACGAATGAAGCGCGAGGAGCGCTACCCAGTTGCTTTGCTCCGTGATGTGTGATTCAATGGTGCCCAGCTAGTCTGAGAACGAGGAGGACCCATGATTGCTAAGGACCGAGCTGAGGCAAAGGATTATGTCCTCAAGTCAGCCAAAGAACAAGATATTAGACTCATCAGGTTGTGGTTTACCGACATCCTGGGTTTTCTCAAGAGCTTTGCCATCACCTTCGACGAATTAGAAACCGCTTTGGAAACGGGGTGTGGCTTTGATGGCTCATCTATCGAAGGCTTTGCTCGCATTGATGAGAGCGACATGGTGGCTTTGCCTGACCCCACTACATTCCAAATGCTGCCCTGGCAATCACAGGAGCACAAGACTGCCCGGATGTTCTGCGATATTTGCTGGCCCGGGGGGCAGGTTTTTGAAGGCGACCCGAGATCTGTGCTGAGACGGAACTTGGCAATGGCTGCTGATATGGGATATACCTTGTACGTTGGCCCGGAGCTAGAGTACTTCTACTTCCAGAATTCAGAGTCGCCCCAGTTCTTGGATCGAGGAGGCTATTTCGATTTGACCCCGCCTGACATAGCTACTGACTTAAGACGGGAGACAATCCTTCTCCTGGAGGAGATGGGAATTGCCGTGGAGTATAGCCATCACGAAACTGCTCCCAGTCAACACGAAATAGACCTGCGTTACACAGATGCCTCGACCATGGCTGACAATGTAATGACTTATCGACTGGTGGTCAAACAAGTAGCTCGAAAGCATGGCGTTTATGCTACTTTCATGCCCAAACCTGTGTTTGGTGTGAACGGCAGCGGCATGCATGTCCATATGTCACTGTTTAAAGGTGATAGAAATGCCTTCTTTGATGAGAAAGATCCTGTTCATCTGTCGAGGATAGCCAGGCAGTTTACCGCTGGATTACTGACTCATGCACCCGAAATCACCTCTGTTACCAACCAGTGGGTGAATTCTTATAAGCGCCTCCTTCCTGGCTACGAGGCACCGGTATATATCACCTGGGCAAGAAGAAACCGGGCTGATTTAATCCGTATACCTGAGTATCAGCCAGGGAAAGAGAAATCCACCAGGATCGAGTACAGGTCACCTGACCCTGCCTGCAACCCCTACTTAGCTTTTAGCGTAATGCTGGCTGCCGGGCTGGAAGGAATCGAAAAGAAATACGAACCGCCGCCGCCGGTGGAGAGAAACGTCTATGAAATGACCGAGCGAGAGCGGCTGGAGCAGGGCATAGGTACGCTTCCTGGCAGCTTGTATGAAGCCATAAGACTCACTGAGAACAGCGAAGTGGTAAGAAAAGCCTTGGGTGAGCATGTGTTTGGCACCTTTATTCAGAATAGGAAGATGGAGTGGGATGCCTATCGCAGTCAGGTGACTGACTACGAGCTCAAGCAATACTTGCCTATTTTGTAGTTTGATGTTATGTCAACAGGCAAACGAGGGTCGGTATTGATGCGTGACTTCTGACTACTCTAGTCGCCCTCTCAATCTCCCCACCACCTTGGCAAAGTCTTCGTTGTACCGTTTTTCGTGGTGGGAGAGGAAATCTCTCCATTCAGGAAGCTCTTTTGTCGCCTCATCAGTAGTCAGTTGAATCATCATCGTGTTCTGTCCTTGCGGAGCTTGCCTTATCCTCAGTCGGGGGTCTTTCTCTACTTCAGCTCTTAAGCTATTGTAGGTTTGTTCGGCTTCTGCTCTATACCTCTCTTGTAGGTCCTCCACAAGGTCCAAATCCAGCTCGAGTACAGACGTGTTCTGTTCTTTCTTGAGGGTCTCTATGGCCAAGATTGCGTCCCTCTTCCTCTTCATCTCAGCTAGAGTACTACCCAAACTAAGGGAATCTACCAGTTTCATCTGGGCTTCCCTCAGAAAGGATGGCCTGCGTTCATCCTTCAGCCTCTTCCACAAGCTTTCTGGGTCAATCCGCCCCTCGTGAAATTTCGAGAGTAGAGAGTCCACTCTCTCAGAAGCCATCATGTTCTCCTTCTCCTCCGGGCTCAACTCACCGATTGTGGCTAGTCTTTGTCTAACGATTGGCGGAAGGTTATCCTCCCAATTTACCATTGCCTAGCTCCCTATGAATCTGCCACGGTCATTTTTACATCATGGCAGGCTAGAAGATAGTATATAATATAAGACCAGACTTGTGGAGAGCCATGGGATTGAGACTCAATCAGGAAGGGAATCTTGGAACACCTGGAATTCCACAGCAGCAAGTTCTATTTCAAGAGAATGCAGGGAAGAGAGCTGACGTTCTTCATTTTGGGGAAGCTAGATGGATTGGTCGGGGAAGTGGGGCGGAGAATTGAGGAGTTCTACCGCCAAATTCCATTGGAGGTAAGGGGACACTTGGATAGACTGAAGCGTGTGACTTATCCTCAACCGACGGAGCCTGGGCCTATTACCGATGCAGAGAAGAAGAGGATTATGGAAGATGTTGAAAGGTTCTTCAAAAAGCGACGTGAGGGAGGTTGAGCCTCACTCAAGCAAAGGGAGTTCAGCAGGATGTTAGCTAAGGTCAAAAGCGCTGCCGCAGTGGGTTTGGAGGGGGCCGTAGTGGATGTAGAGGTGGATTTGCTGCCGGGCTTACCCTCTTTCACTATCGTTGGCCTACCCGACAAGGCGGTCCAGGAGGCAAGAGAAAGAGTCAGGTCAGCCATAAGGAATTCTAGCTACAAATTTCCAGGCAGGCGTATTACTGTGAACCTGGCTCCAGCAGACTTAAAGAAGGAGGGTCCTGCCTACGATTTGCCCATAGCAATTGGCATACTTATCAGCTCAGGCCAGGTGAATGCTGACATCTCCCATAGTGTCTTTTTGGGTGAACTCTCTCTGGATGGTAGGCTACGCCATACCCACGGTGTGTTGCCTATGGTGGCTTTGGCTCGTGAGAAAGGCTTATCTGCCGTATTTGTGCCCTGGGATGATCGTAAAGAGGCTTCCCTTATAGACAGTATACATATATTTCCTGCCGAATCGTTAGCACAGTTGGTTGCCCATCTTCAAGGTGAAACAAGCATCCCAGAGTACCACAGCGAATTCAACTGGGAGCATGAGTGTCGCCCTGGTTACGCCTTCGACTTTGCTTATGTCAAGGGTCAAGAGCATGCCAAGAGAGCGCTAGAGGTAGCAGCGGCAGGAAGGCACAACATCTTGATGTGTGGTCCCCCGGGAAGCGGAAAGACTATGTTGGCTCGTGCTTTGCCCTCGATACTCCCCTTGTTGACCATGGAGGAAGCTATCGAGGTAACTAAGATCTACAGTGTTAGCGGATTGCTGCCATCAGATACTGCCATCATCGTTGAGCGCCCTTTTCGCTCCCCTCACTACACGATTTCCCATGCTGGCTTGGTGGGAGGAGGGCAATGGCCGAGGCCCGGGGAGATAAGCCTAGGGCATCAGGGTGTGCTTTTCCTGGATGAATTTCCCGAGTTTGGGCATGTTGCCCTTGAATCGCTGCGCCAACCTATAGAGGACAGGACAGTCACGGTCAGCCGTGCCCGTGGCAGTGTTACCTTCCCTGCCAGTTTCATGCTGGTTGCGGCAATGAACCCCTGCCCCTGCGGGTACTACGGCGACCAATTCAAAGAATGTAAATGCTCGTCAGGAGAAATCGCTCGCTATCACAAGAGGATAAGCGGACCACTACTGGACCGCATCGATGTGTTTGTTGACGTCCCCCATATTGAGTATGAGAAACTCTCTGAAGACGGACCCGGAGAAGGCTCGGATAAAGTCAGGGCCAGGATCAAGGCGGCGCATGATATACAGCTCGGCCGCTTTCGCGCGACGAAGCTGAGATGCAATGCCGATATGACGCCCAAGGAGGTGAAGGAATTTTGCACGGTGGAGCCGGTGGCGCAGAGCCTGCTTCGCGCCGCCATGAGACAGCTTCATCTCACCGCCCGTTCC
>SOJG01000087.1 GCA_004375885.1 Dehalococcoidia bacterium | reverse complement strand
TGGCATAGGGGCAAGGGCTCGTTTTCGGCCCGTGCGTCGTACCATCAGATACGCCCCGTACGCCATCCGCGCCGCCCTATTGCCCAGGCAGTCAGGGCTGCTAAAGCCAGCGCCCACAAACCCCCTAGGGCGACATTGTCAGCCAGAGTCGTGTTAAGCACCAGGGTGCTCATGGCCACAGCGGGTAGTAGGCCGGCCCTCACTACTGGCTTCACATCGGGATGCGTAGTTATGAACTCAGCCACTGGCGGGCTAATCTTGTAGTAAAGAGCCGCCAGGGCCTGTCCCACCGGGTTGGTGAGCAGGTATTCATCTCTGAACTGCCGTAGAATTCCTAATTCCTGTGCCACCGGGGTGCCGTAGGCTGCCGTGGCGGTGCAGCACCGTGACGGAACTCTCTCAAAACCAGCGACAATGCTGTATGAGCTATCCGTGACGATGTTGGTTGAGGGAGTATCAACATCTGCAATGGTACCCACATCGCCGGACCAGTTGGCAAATCGGTAGCCGCTCTCAGCCTCAGCGGCAAGGGCCACCGTAGTGCCGAGAGTAACCAAGAATGTCCCCTCACCCGGAGTGGTTACCGAGCCGCCTTCCGTGCTGGATATAGTCAAAACCGCTGCAGGTTCGGGATACCACGAAGCAAAACTGGCGGTGATGGAGTAGGAATCATGCATGGTGATGGTGGTCTGTGAAGCATTGATATCAGCGACGGTATCTACATCACCGATCCACTTCCGGAACTGGTAACCTTCCTCAGGCTGAGCAACAATGGTGAGCACAGTCCCGGCGGTGCGGACAAATATCCCCTCACCCGGTTCGACTACCGAGCCACCAGCACCACTGGAGACGGTGAGGCTATACAGACCCTGTATAAGTTCGAAGTTGGCAGTGACGGAGTAGCTCCCATTCATGGCGATGGTGGTTCCAGCCGCCTCGACATCGGCAATAGTGCCTACGTCTCCGGTCCAGTTCACAAATCGGTAGCCTGTCTCAGTGTCAGCAACAAGGGTGACCACAGTGCCGACAGGATAGACAAAGGTCCCCTCACCTGGCTTGGTCACCGAGCCGCCGACGGTGCTGGAGACGGCGAGGCTATACATAGCGGGCATTAGTTCGAAGTTGGCAGTGATGGAGTAGTTGCCCTCCATGGTGATAGTGGTTTGAGCAGCCTCGACATCGGCGATAGTGGCCACATCCCCGGTCCATCTCACAAACTGATAGCCTTCATCAGGCCGAGCGACAAGGGTGACCACTGCCCCGACATCGCAAGGGAAGACTCCCTCGCCGGGATCGGTCACCGAGCCGCCGGCGGTGCTGGAGACGGTGAGGTAACACACCTCCTCCACGGGCTCAACAGAAATGCCCAGCCCATCAATGATGTGCTCTGCCTTGCTGATGACCGCGTGGGTCTCCGAACCAGCGAAAACCAGACCCACAAACTCCCCGTCCTTGTCGACCGCGGACCCTGAATCGCCGGCTTCTGCGAAAGACCAATTCTCTTGAGTCACCACAATCTGGTCCACGAAGTAAGCCGATTCGTCGCCGTACCACACCAGGACAGAGGCATTCGCGTGAATCACCTCGCCAGTGGTGACCCCGGTCGTCCGTCCAGATTTCCGTACGATATCCCCCTTGGAGACCTCTGTCCACCCCTGAATCCAGTAGTTGCCCCCGTCACCAAGCTGCTCCCCAGCAGATATGGTAATATCACCATCAATACTGCCTATGGCAGCATCAGCGTAGTTTCGCGCACCGTTGCCGAAGTCTATAGGTATGTAGTCCTCCAATTCCCCTACCCGCTGGGCTAATCTCCCTCCGTCTCTGGTTCCGGGCTGGACGATAGGTGCTCCTGTGTCGAGAAATGTGTCGGTGCGCGGCACCATGGCTATAACGTGGGCATTGGACAGAATCTTGCCGTCATAGGTTACCATGCCCATAGTACCGGCGTACGCGTATGTGAGCCCCCCTTCCCTGACGTAGGCTGACAGGCTTGTTCCGCCGACCAGAGGCCTGACCTCGCCTTGTCTATCCTCGCTGACTTCTGCTACGGGCTCAGCCACCGGAGTAGAGAGCGCTCCGATTCTCCCTGTTATCTCTGTCCTTACCGTGTAACCCGCAAAGGAGGCCGGCACTTCCTGCCTCGCTTGTTCATCCTCGACAAAGACGATGATTTCTCGCTCAACTCCTGAATGGGCGATGCCAGCGAGGCCAGGTCCAGCCAGACACCAGAGATCTTGTTCCAAGTCCTTTCTGGCTTCCAGCAGTGACATCCCCGGCTTAGGATTTTGACTGCCCGAAGCAGGCAGAGAGCTAAGCACCAAGACACCGAGAAGAATCAGTGTTACAGGCAATAGAAGCTTTCTGCCGCTTTTCATCACTTCCCACCCCATAGATCAGCCATTGCTTTCACTCCTTCACGATAGAGAGGCAAATCCTTGCCCCTTATTAGCCCCTTCTCTCATTCGACAACCTGTCCAAGCACGTCAGCATAGTTAGTCTCGTGCTTTAGTCTTGCCAAAATCTGAGTTGATATTGTATCATCCTTCCCACACTGCCGAAAGTTATTCGGGTTCTTATGATGTCGTGCGATTTTGCCGCCGTATACCTGGTGTGCGAAAACGGTACCATGAAGGATATGGCTCTTCGTTATCGCAGCCCTGATTCAGGCCTTGAGTCCGGCCCGTACACACAATAGGGGGCACAATGACTGGAAGTGGCTTCGAAGGCCAGATCATCGGCTTCTACGGAGCCAAGCATCCTTCGCTGTTTGAAATCGAGCGGCGGTGCATGGACCGGGACGGGCTGGTCATCCAGTATCTGGACAGGGAGCTTCCCGAAGGCTTCGTTCTCGATGTGGGCGCCGGCAACGGCTTTACGGCAATCCGCCTGTGCTCCTCCTCGCGGACGGTTGTGGCCCTCGAGCCCGACCGGGGCATGGTGGATGAAGCAGTGCCCTTGATCTGGGCTCGGGGCGTAGCCCAGGACATCCCTTTTCACGACAATACGTTCCATGCTGCCTACGCCACCTGGGCCTTCTTCTTCGATGGAGTGTCTGACATCGACAAGGGCCTGGCCGAGCTTAACCGCGTCGTGAAGAACGATGGGAAGATCATCATAGTCGACAACGCTGGGGACGATGAGTTCTCAGCGCTGGCCGGCAAGAGCACAGGGAGCGATCCCAGATGGTGGCGCAATCGCGGATTCGAAGCAACCGTGATTCAGACCTCGTATAGGTTTGACTCCCTGGAAGAGGCCAGCAGACTCCTGGGGTTCTACTTCGGTGATGCAGTAGCCCACAGAAACAGCAGGACAGAGATCGAGTACAAGGTGGCTGTCTACAGCACCAAGGTTCGGAAGCGCTGATCCGGAGCTTAAGACTTCACAGGGCCGTGAAGACAGACGACGGAGACATCTATTGCTACGAACAAACCGTGGCCTCACGAGAAGAACAGTAGTTCATGTGATGCAGACCCCGGGTTGATCCAAGTCGCTTAACGCAGTTACTTAAGTCAGCTCTGCGTTTCTTATCAGATGTTCCCCTTCTTCAACGTCTCAGTGGGCTCGAACACTTTGACACTAAACTTCTGGGCAAGCTCATCGCATATCTTGGCCAATTTATCATACCCTATCCCTTTGGCAAGTTGGAAGGGACCAAACCCAGCACCACCTCCGTTTATCATGGCCTTGTCAATTTCGTCGGCACTCTCGACTACCCCACCCTCGAGCAGCTTCGTCGCCTCGTTAACCTGAATGGCAATCAACACAGTAGGGTCAAAATCCTCTTTGGCCCTGGATAAGTCTATCTCTGGTCTGCCTTTAGACCAGTCATAAATACCCTTCCCGGTCTTCTTTCCCAACTCACCAGCATCTATCTTAGCCTTGAGCCAGTTGGCCGGCTCGTAGTCACGAGACAGCTTGTCCGCGAAATAACACGCGCTGTGATAAGCGACATCCAGCCCCACATAGTCCATCAGCTCATACGGCCCCATAGGCATACCTACTTTCTTCATCTTGGCATCGATCTCTTCCGGGGCAGCTATGCCTTTCTCCACTATATGCCGAAGCAGGATGGCAGTCGGTGCGTTGATCCGGTTGTAGACAAATCCGATAGAGTCCTTCTCAACCCTGACCGGCACCTTGTTCATCTTCAACGCCAGGTCATACGTCACTTGCATCGTCGCCTCGCTTGTCTTCTCTCCCTTTATGACCTCTACCAGCTTCATGAGCACGGCCGGGTTAAAGAAATGCATGCCCACGACCTGCTCCGGCCTCTTCGTCGCTGAGGCGATCTCTGTGACGCTCATGTTAGAGGTGTTCGAAGCCAGTATGGCGTGCCGGGGAGCAGCAGCATCGATCGCCTGAAAAACCTGCTTCTTGAGGTCCATGACCTCGGGAACAGCCTCAATAACGAAATCAGCGTCCGTAACAGACTCGGCAATATCCACAAACGTCTCGATATTAGCGAGCATCGCCTTCTTGTTATCTTCGGTGATTTTCTGCTTTTCGAGGAGCTTTTCGAGGCTCTCCTTAATCCTGGATAGCCCTCTATCAACAAATCTCTGCTCGATATCCCGCATAGTCACCTTATAGCCAGCCAGCAGCGCCACCTCGGCGATACCATGTCCCATGTCACCGGCTCCCATAACCGCAATCTTCTTAATATCTTCGACTTTCATGCTAAAAACCCTCCTTTTACCTTTTTTGCCTTCGCCCCTTGTTATTGCCACCGAAGCGTGGCAATCCCGTGCCCCTGCCCGAGATTGCTTCGTCCCGACGAGTCGGGATTCATCGGGGCTCCTCGCAATGACCGGGCGAGCACGCTCCTCGCGCAGAAAGCTATTCACCCTTGAAGACAGGCTCTCGTTTCTCGATGAACGCTATCATGCCTTCCATAGCGTCCTTTGTTTTTCCTACCCGCTGGGAACCTTCCAGCTCTATCTTCAAGCCCTGGTCGATGGTGGTCTCAAGTCCCCGAGTCACCGCATCGAGGATTATCTGCATAGCAACCGGGGCCTTCTTCGACAGGGCCCTCGCGAGTTCTCTGGCATCGTTCATCAACTGCCCCGGCTGAGATATCTTGGTAATAAGTCCGATATTCAGAGCCTCCGGCGCGTTGATTCTGGTGCCGAGCAGGAGCATTTCAAGCGCCTTGGTCTTACCTACCAGCCTGGGCAGACGCTGGGTGCCGCCCCAGCCGGGTATGATGCCCAGGTTAATCTCGGGCTGCCCCGCCACTACGCGCTCGGAGTCGAGCATTATCCTGAAGTGGCAGGACATTGCCAGCTCGCAACCACCACCGAGGGCAAATCCGTTCAGGGCAGCGATCACAGGCTTGGGATACTTCTCTATGTGCCTGAACACCTCCTGCCCCCGGGACATAGCCCGCTCGCCGTCCGGCGTCCCGGCCGTCTTCACATCAAAGCCGGCCGAAAATCCCCTCTCGCCCGCGCCTGTGATGATTATGGCCCTCACCGCTTTATCTTTTTCCCACTCGGTCAAAACCGCATCCAGTTCATCAAGTACAGCCAGATTTATCGGATTTGCCGGCGGTCGATTCAGCGTGATTGTGCCGACATTGTCCTCTCTCTCTACGATCAAGTTCTCGTAAGCCATGAGGCCCTCCTTGTTTGATATTTTTCAACGGCGCCACGATTGCCTAAATGAAGTAAATCAAGACACCACCTGATCTCAACGAGGCAACCCGCAAGACGCCGCATCAGTAGAAGCAGCGAGATGTTAGCACCTGCAACAGTGGCTTGTCAACGAGCGCAGATTTGACGAAAGCGAGGATAGCCCTCCAATTCGAGAAGCAGGCGTTGGGAAGAGTGGCGACTTAAGATGGGAAAGAAGGCGGGGCTGACGTTTCGGGCAGCACCAATGTCTCTTTTAGCTTTAACTGCAATTACATGGGCGTAGCCACCAACACCCTGAGCTGGCACGGGCCGCCCGATTATGATATTCGCCGCACAGGAGCCTGGAATTATGACCTGACTTGGGAGCCTTGCACGGAATTCGACGCCCGCAACCTGGAGCACATGCCACCGGCAGATATGCACAGGCCCGAAGGTCATTGCTGTGTGATACTAACACAGGAGGAGGGGGATGTTGTTCACGATAATGAATAGCGCAACTACGCTTCTGGTGAGCCTGTAACCGGGTCCGGCGCCGTGCTTGACTGCGCAGCCAAGAGATATACTTCAGCAGCGCAAAAGGAGCTACGAACCAGGGGGCCCGAAGCCACGTACCTAAAACCCAGCTTCTTTCCTATGTCCTCGTATTCCGCAAACTCCTCAGGCGGGACGTACCTGGCCACCTTATGATGCTTTAGCGAAGGCTGTAAATACTGACCGACGGTGACAAGGTCACAGCCGACCTGTCTAAGGTCGTACATTACGTCAACCACTTCCTTCTGATTCTCACCCAACCCCACCATAAGCCCAGACTTGGTCAGGAGTTTTCCATCAACCAGTTTGGCTCGCCTGAGAACCTCGAGCGACCGCGTATATTCCGCCTGGGGGCGAACCTCCGGATAGAGCCGAGGGACTGTCTCCACGTTGTGATTAAGAACAGCCAAGGAGGCATCTGTTACAGTTCGAAGGGCCGAAAGACAGCCCTGGAAATCAGGGATGAGAGCTTCGACCATGATTGCCGGGTCATAATTATGAATAGCTTCGATAGTTCGGGCGAAGTGGGAAGCGCCACCATCGGGGAGATCATCTCTAGTCACAGAAGTGATGACGGCATACTTAGGCTGTAGTTGTGCCACGGCGCTCACAACGTTCTCCGGCTCGTGAGGGTCGGGCATGTGAGGGTGTCCGCTCTCCACGGCACAAAATGAACAACTGCGGGTGCAAGCGTTCCCCAGTATCATGAAGGTGGCAGTCCCTTCAGCAAAGCATTTCTGTCGATTGGGACAGCGGGCGCTTTCGCAAACTGTATGCAGCTTTAGCTGATGGGTCAGCCTTCTCATACTGGCCAGAGTGGCGCTGTCCAGGGGGCTCAGCTTCAACCACTCAGGCCGTCTAACATAGCCAGACATCCGCTATCTCCCTGTTCGATTTCCAGACCGAATATCGCTGAGAAGGAATCAAGCAGTGGGCCAATAAGAGCTTCAGCTTCCATGGGATATCCCAGCACCTTGGAAACAGACGTCATGACGTTGCCGCTCAGGCCGCAGGGATTTATGTACTCAAAATGACGAAGGTCGGTATTCACATTTAGAGCAAAGCCATGCGAGGTAATACCGCGGCTAACACGTATACCCACAGAACAAATCTTCCCTCCATCCACCCAGACCCCGGGATAATCGACCACACGGTACCCCCGAATACCAAGAGCAAACAGCAGCTGAATGATGACCGCTTCCAGTTTCCAGATATACTCACGCACACCCAGGCTATGCTCTTTGAGGCGCAGAACGGGGTAGCAGACCAGTTGTCCTGGACCATGATAGGTTACCCCACCGCCTCGATTGGTATGAAAGACAGCTATCCCCTCCCGGGTAAGTATCTCCGTGGGGACAACGATGTCTTCTTCCCCTCGAAATCGCCCTACGGTGAACACCGGTGGATGCTGGAGTAGGAGAAGGACATCAGGCACGGTGCCTTCAGCCCTGGCCAGTAGCAGGCTCTCCTGCAGCTTCAGGGCATGCTCATACGCCATTACTCCCAGGTAGCTAGCGCGACACCTTGTGTCAGGTGTTAGATGCACTTCCTTGGCAGCGCGGGAATCGCTAGCTTTTTTCTCGGTGGAAATGTCCATCAGCAGAGCCTTATGTTCTTCCGAAATGGATTGAGCCTTCCAGCTGCGCCATTGCGGTCTCATGAAAGGCCTCCGGTAACGTGGGATGGGCATGGATGGTATGGGCAACATCCCGGGCTGTTGCCCCAAGTTGTACAGCAAGAGTCCCCTCGGCGATAAGGTCGCCGGCATGTGGCCCCATGATGTGCACGCCCAAAATCTTATCGTTATCAGCATGGCAGATCATCTTGACGATGCCCGCAGTCTCGCCCATAGCGACGGCACGCCCACAGGCGAGGAAAGGAAATTTGCTCACTTTGTGAGGGATGCTGCCATCCTTCGCTTCCTTCTCGGTTATGCCCACACCAGCGATCTCAGGGTGAGTGAAGATACAGGTAGGTACAGCCCGATAGTCCGCCTGACGACGGCGGCCGAGGGCATTCTCGGCAGCTATTTCGCCCTCATAGGAGGCGACATGGGCCAACATATGTTTACCGAGAACATCCCCGATGGCATAAACGTCATCTATGTTCGTTTCAAGGCGTTCGTTCACCTCGATGGCTGCTCCGTCCAACTTCACGCCAAGCTCGGACAAGCCAAGCCCATCACTATAAGGTCGGCGCCCGGTAGCCATAAGGACCACCTGCGCTTCAACTCCCTGCTCACCTTCCGGTGTGTCCCAAACTACCCTTAGAAGGGCTCCTTCCTTCTTGATTGCCTTTACCGCAGCTCCAATTATGACCTCAATGCCCTGCCTGGATAGGGTCTGAGCAAAACGCCGACCGATTTCCTCGTCAACCGGCTCCAATAGAAGAGGGCGCCTCTTGACAATAGTAGTTTTCGTCCCCAATGCGCTAAAGATGCTGGCAAACTCAACACCTACGTGGCTGCCGCCAATAACCACAAGGCTTTCGGGAAGCTCTTCCAACTCAAGGATATCATCAGTTGTGAGCACCCCTGGCAGGTCTAAACCATTGACAGGGAGCGGCGCTGATTCAGAGCCCGTAGCGATAATAATCTTCCCGGCTACTATCTCCGTAGTATTCACTCTAACCAGGTGTGGAGACACGATGTGGCCACTGCCCCGATACACACTTATCTTGTTAGCCTTCATCAACTGCTCGACGCCAGACACCAATTTATCAACTACTTTCCTCTTGCGAGCCATAATCCGGGGCAAATCGGCCTTGATGCTGCCGATCGCTATCCCGAACTCGTCTGCCCTTTCAGCTTCCCGGAGGATGTCAACGCTTCTGACAAGGGCTTTCGTGGGAATACAACCCCGGTTGAGACAGGTGCCACCTAGCCTGTCCTTCTCAATCACAGCCACTTCAGCTCCCAGGTGGGCGGCATGAATCGCCGCAACATAGCCGCCGGGCCCCCCGCCAACTATCACTATGTCTTTTTCAGCCAAAACTCTGCGTCCTCAACCAGCATTTGCGACAGAACATAGGGAAATCAATCTCTTACTTCTTCTGGTGATCGATTTCCCAGCGTAAGTCCAGTTGCCTGAAGGCTCTAGCCTCATCCAGACGTCTGACCGGCGTATTATGGGGAGCATTACGTAAGACTTCGGGGTTCTCAGCAGCCTCTCTGGCGATTTCAATCATAGCGGCAATATAATTGTCCAGCGTCTCCTTGCTCTCCGTCTCAGTAGGTTCGGTCATGAGCGCTTCGCTAACAATCAGGGGGAAATAGACGGTAGGCGGGTGCAGACCATAATCGAGTAACCGCTTGGCGATGTCTACTGTGGCAACTCCCTTTGCCTTCTGCTTTTTTCCCGAGAACACTACCTCGTGCATGCAGGTACGGTCATAAGGCAAGAAATAGTGGGGTTTCAACTTTTCTTTGACATAGTTAGCATTTAAGACCGCGTCCTCACTAATTCGCTTCAACTCTTCGGGGCCAAGGGAACGCAAGTAAGCATACGCCTTGACCATAACACCGAAGTTCCCATAGAAATCGGCCATCTTTCCTATAGACTTGGGTGGTGACATAAAGCTGTACCTGCCATTATCTTCGGTCACCAGAGGTGTGGGCAGGAAATCAATCAGGTTTTCCTTAACACAAACTGGACCTGAGCCAGGTCCACCACCCCCGTGGGGCGTGCTGAAAGTCTTATGAAGATTAAGCTGGACATAGTCAAAGCCAAGCTCACCGAACTTAGTCTGCCCCAGCAGAGCATTCAGATTTGCTCCGTCCCCACCCAGCAGCCCACCTCGCTCGTGAACCAATTGGCTAATCTCAGCTATTTTGGGGTCAAATAGACCCAGAGTAGAAGGCATGGTCAAGGTTAAGGCAGCCACTTCCTCATTCATCATCGATTCAAGACTCTTCAGGTCCAGGTCACCTCTAGCATCGGAAGCCACAACGCCTGTTTCAAGCCCGCACATAGCAGCACTAGCAGGGTTTGTTCCATGAGATGAATCGGTTAATAGTATCTTCTTGCGCGCTTTATCTCCCCGGGCTTGATGATATGCCTTCACCATCAGTAGACCGGCCAGCTCACCGTGCGCTCCGGCTACTGGAACAAGGCTGGTAGCATTCATACCGGTGATCTCAGCCAGATACTCTTGTAGCCTGTACATAAGCTGTAGCGCCCCTTGAACCGACTGTTCAGACTGGTAGGGATGCAGTGCTGTAAGACCGGGAAGCTTGGCCACATCCTCGTGCCATTTAGGATTATATTTCATGGTGCAGCTTCCTAAAGGGTAGAACCCGGTGTCTACACCATAGTTGAGCTTACTCAAGGCGGTGAAATACCTCACGAGGTCGACTTCGCTGACCTCAGGCAGCCCCAGTTCCTGGCGGAGTAGCTCCTCAGGCGGCAGTTCACTCGACGGCACATCTAAATGCGGAAGACTGCACCCTATCCTACCGGCTTGACTAATGTCAGGCAGTAAATAATGACGCTTCATTTCTTTTTCCTTAACTATAATGATCCCAGCGTTTCCACTAGTATGTCTATATCCCGCTTGGTATTCGCCTCGGTGACACAGAGCAACATACCGTTGTCTATGAGATGGCTTATATCTAACCCGCCGATAATCTTCCTTTTAAGCAGGACCTGGTTTATCTGGGATGGCGGCACGGGACAGCGGATAACGAATTCCTTGAAGAAAGGCTGAGGGAAAACAAGAGAATAGCCTTTGAGCTTGTCTATTGCCTGGGCCGCATAGTGAGCCTTGTGATAGCATAGCTCAGCTACGTGTTTGAGCCCTCTCTTGCCCAAGGTGGCAAGATAAACTGCCGCCGCCAGAGCCATCAAGGCTTCACTGGTGCAAATATTCGATGTAGCCCGCCCACGACGGATATATTGCTCACGGGTTACCAGGGTCATCACATAGCCCGGATTACCATCAGCGTCTACAGTTCTGCCCACAATCCTGCCGGGCATCCGGCGTACATATTCCTTACGACAGGCGAAAATACCGAGATGAGGGCCACCGAAACTCATCGGGATACCCAGCGGCTGTCCCTCAGCAACAGCAATATCAACTTCATAGTCACCCGGCGGTCTAAACATACCTAAGGAGATGGGTTCTACTATGGCGATGACAAGGGCACCAACATCATGAGCCTTCTGAACATAGGCCTCTATCTGCTCAAAATAGCCAAGGAAATTGGGTTGCTGGAATATCAGACAAGCACAGTCCGAGGGGAAGCTCTCTGAGCCTGACTCCAGAGTCACCAGGGGAAGATTCTTGCCACGACAATAAGTATCCAGCACGTCACGATATGTCGGGTTCACTGTGGCCAACACCGCTACCTTGCTCCTATTAGTTACGCTACAGGCCATCATGGCGGCCTCAGCCGCGGATGTACTCCCGTCATACATTCCGGCATTGCTTACCTCCATTCCCGTGAGCTGGCAGATCAAGGATTGATACTCATAGACGGACTGTAGTGTACCCTGGCTGACCTCAGCTTGGTACGGGGTGTACGCCGTAGAGAACTCGCTTCGACCGATAATGTGCTCTACTGTGCTGGGAATGAAGTGCCGGTAGCTACCGGCTCCTAAAAAACAGGCATAATCATCCAGGTTCGAATTCGAGGCTGCCAGTTGACGAAGCTCTTTCTTGAGTTCAAGCTCCGAGAGGGGAGGAGGCAAACTGAACTCGGCATTGCGAAATCGTTCCGGTATGTCATGAAATAGCTCCTCAATGGAGCTGACCCCGATTTCCCGCAACATGGCACTGCGGTCAGCCTCAGTGTGCGGCAAATAAGGTAATGGCATTGTACCTGTCATCCTCTCTCTATTGTGCGCCTTCTGCCGATGCTTCGGCCTCATATTTGTCGTACTCATCACTACTCATCAGCGCATCGAGCTCTGATGGACTACTCAATTCCAGTCTTACCAGCCAGCCAGCGTCATAAGGATCTTCATTGACCAGCTTAGGTTCATCAACAGCCTTCTGGTTGATCTCTGCTACTTTCCCGCTAGCCGGTGAGAATAGGTCGGAGACCGCCTTCACAGATTCTACCTCGCCCATCTTCTTGAACTGCTCTACTTGGGTGCCTGGCGCGGGTAAGTCGAGAAAAACGATGTCACCGAGCTGGGTCTGGGCGTAATTGGCAAGTCCCATTTTCCCCTTGTTGTCCCCTTCGGGACAGAGCCACTCATGGTCTTTTGTGTACTTATACGCTTTGGGGTTCACTTCGCCCTCCTTTCTTATAGAATCGCTTGTTAACTATGTGCGCCGGGACCAGCTTGTTACGAATCATTATCTCAATTCCGGTGCCGATAGTCGATAGCCCGGTGGGAACATAACCCAAGCCGATATTAACACCTAGAGTTGGTGCATATCCACCACTGGTAACCTTGCCAACTTCCTGGCCTGACGAGAAAATCGGGTGACCTGAACGAGCTATCTCCCGTCCATCCATTTGAAAGCCAATCAGCTTGCGCTTAACACCCTGGCGCCTTATCTCAAGCAAGGCGTCCTTGCCCACAAAGTCGCCTCTGTCGAAATCTACTAGCCACGCCAGATCGGCCTCAAACGGATTGGTGCTGGAATCCATGTCCTGCCCGCATAACATCATGCCGGCCTCTAACCGCAGGCTATCGCGTGCGCCCAGACCACAAGGTTTCACACCCTGTTCCACTAGTGATTCCCACAGGGGTAACGCACTTGATGCTTCGGCAAATATCTCGAAGCCGTCCTCTCCGGTATATCCCGTTCTAGCCACAAATACCCTGAGACCGGCCATTTTGGTTTCAGTGTGCCCGAAGCGAGGTAGATGGTGTACACTGTCAAGAATCTTCAGGTCACGAACAGCTGGGCCTTGAACGGCCACCATAGCCGTATCGGCCGACACATCCTCAATGTGGATATCAGGGTCAGAGCCCGACCAGCGAGATAGCCAGCCAAGCTTCTGCTCCGCGTTGGCGGCATTCCAGACTATCAGATAGTGGTCGGTCTTGGCACGGAATATCCATAAGTCATCTAGTATCCCCCCATCTTCTAAACACATGAGGGAAAGCTGAGAAGAACCTGTCTCCAGCTTCTGGGCCAGCCTAGTCAGTATCTTATCGAGAAAGACCCCAGCTTGCCTTCCAGTTATCCAAATCCTTCCCATATCCGAGACATCAAAGATGCCTGCCGCAGAACGAACGGTCTCATGTTCCTCCAAAATCGAAGTGTACCAGACAGGTAACTCCCAGCCAGCGAAGTCCATCATCCTGGCTCTCAGGTTATGGTGAACCTTGTTAAGAGGCGTCTTCTTCAATAATAGCGCCATTACTCAGGCTCCTCTACAGCAAGATTGCCGAACAATCCTGCCTGCTTGCCCAACAGCAAGGGGCAATCTGTCCTAAACAGATTGCCCCTGTCCCTTCACCTGAGAGATTGCCCGCTACCCACCTGCGGACTTACACCTTCGGTGACCTCATTTCGAGGTCTCTCCAGGGATTTCTACTCACGGTAGTCCTTTTGCCTGAGAGTTTCAAGACCTTGAACTGACGCTTTGTCTCTTGCCCCTTCGGCTCCCCACGCGGGGCATCTCCTACCG
>SOJG01000033.1 GCA_004375885.1 Dehalococcoidia bacterium | reverse complement strand
ACGGTCAACCGGCTGGAAATGATGGCGGCGGCGAGAATGGGCAAAGAAGCCGCACTCTTGACCACATCTGGAACCCAGAGCAATCTTATTGCCGTGCTCACTCATACTCATCGTGGCGACGAGATCATCGTGGGAGATGAGGCCCACATGTTCTGGTACGAAGTTGGTGGTGCCGCCGCTGTCGCTGGTGTGACCATGCGCACGTTGCCAAACGATAGTTCCGGCCGTCTCAAGCCAGATGATATCGAGCGAGCAATCCGGGACAAGGACATCCACTATCCGGAGACCACGCTCCTCTGTCTTGAGAACACGCATAATCGCTGTGGTGGGACGGTGCTGACCACGGATTACACGGACGAGGTCTGTAATCTGGTTCACCTCCGTGGGCTGAAGGTGCATCTTGATGGGGCCCGCATTTTCAATGCCGCAATTGCTCTCGGCGTACAGGCGTGTGCACTGGCCGAAAATGCCGATTCAGTATCATTATGCCTTTCCAAAGGACTGAGTGCGCCGGTCGGGTCAGTGCTGTGCGGGAGTCAGGATTTCATTGAGCGGGCCCGCAGGTTTCGTAAGATGCTGGGTGGCGGCATGCGGCAGGCCGGGATCATTGCCGCTGCGGGCATCGTGGCACTGGAAACGATGGTGGAGCGACTCGTGGAGGATCACGCCAACGCCAGACGTCTGGCACAGGGACTGGCGGACATCAAGGGGATCACGCTGGCCCAGGAGAACGTACCTACGAACATAGTGATGTTCGAGCTCTGGCCAGAACTATCGGGCGGCGAGTTTATGGAGGGTCTGGAGAACGCAGGAGTAAAGGTGGGATTGCGGAACGGCCGCCCATTCAGGGCCGTTACGCACTGCATGGTGTCATCTTCAGACATCGACGAGGTGCTGACACGGATCGAAACAGTGTGCCGCAGGCTGCGTCATGGGGCTCACGAGTAACTTGTGTGGCGCCGCTGCCTGTGAGGACTTGAGGCTCAGGTCTCATCAACCGCTTGGACTGTGGCGTCGATGGTGGGAGTGGTTAACACCACCGGTATGGCGGCGAGAGCGAGGCTGGCAAACACGAACCATATGGGCTGGTAGTTCTGCCAGTTGTCAAATACCCATCCGGCCAGTGGAGGGCCGGCTATGCCTCCCAATGCCATCACCCCTATCATGAAGCCGTGGATGGCTCCGAAATTGCGTCTCCCGAAGAACTCCCTTATCACAGAGGCCCTCAACGTATTGTTGCCTCCATAACCGATGCCCAAAAGGATGATGAAAGGCACAAGCAGCCAGAGAACTCCTGAGGAAAGTAGGGCCAGGCAGAGTAGGCCACCGCACATCATGGCCAGGGCGCCAGCTATTACCCGCCTCTTGTCAAGCCTGTCTCCAAGCCAGCCGAAGCCGAGGCGGCCAGCAATGCTTGTGAGCGGGATAACCATAGCTATGAGACTGGACTTCGCTCTGGCCATGCCGATGCTGCTCAGATAGGGCATTATATGTGTTATCACAGAGCTCACTATCATCGCCTGGCACACCAGTGCCAGCGTTATGTGCCAAAAGGCGCGACTCCTAAGAACCTGCTTCGTTGCGATGTCCACTTCGGCGCTTGCTGTTTGAGCTGAACTGCTGCTCGATATCACGGTGTTTGCTCCTTCACCATCCGGCTGGTAGCCGTATTGTTCAGGCCTGTGCCGGACCAATAAAGACAGCGGCAGGCATACGGCCAGCATGCCGACGGCAAGGATGGCTATCGCCGTCCGCCACTCATAGACATCGATCAGATTAGCTATTACCGGAACTAACAGGCCACTGAGTCCGTAGCCACTGATCATAATTCCGGTGGCAATGCCTATTCTTCTGCGGAACCAATTGCCCACCGCCGTCATCAGCACTGTGCCGCTGCAGGTGCTCATGCCTATGGCCAGCAATGCGAAGGCTCCGTAGAATGTGCCCAGGGAGTTAGTCCGGCTCAGGACCGTCAAACCTATACTGGTGATAATGACTCCGCTGATTAGAAGTCTTCTCGGGCCCCAGCGGTCAACAAGCATGCCTACTAGGGGGGCAAGAAGGCCCATCTCCAGACCACGTAGCGAGGCGGCGAGGGAAATCTGTGCATAGCTCCAGCCAAACTCTTTCACCAGCGGTTGAAAGATGGCGGTGAACCCGTAGAAGATGACTCCTCCGGAGTATAGCGAAATGAGGAAACAGGCGCCAACAATCCACCACCCGTAGAAAACTCTGGGCGGCTTCCAATCTAACCTCAAACGCATGGCATGAAGGTTTCTATCTTTGCCAGTTATGGGGAGGAGTCCTTTCGTGGAGGACTCTTCAGGTGTAGATGCATTGATCGAAACCCCAATATTATCATCAACGCATGTACGGTGTAAAACCCGTTTTGTAGTGGAGCGGAGGCGTCTCCCTCTCTGAGCGGGGGGAGGGGCCGTGTGAATCAGGCCTGAGATTCTAGTACTGCGACGAAAAAGGCAGCAACTCTGGTAGCCAGCCTGGATTCATGTCCCCGCCAGAAGTGATCCACCCCTTCGATGCATGCGCATTCTTTGGGCTCAGGCAGGCTTCGACAAAACTCAAGGAACCGGTCGGTCGGCACAAACTCGTCCTCACCTCCTGTGATAAGAAGTTTCGGCTTAAGGCAGTCCTTGAGGAAATCGAAGTTGAACATGCTGAATGGGGGCGAGATGGCGGCCAGGGCCTTGATGCGCTCATCATCACAGCCAACAGGGAGAGCGAAGCCTGCGCCAGCTGAATAGCCAGCAAGCCCGATTCTCTTAGAATCAACCCCCTCCACGGCGGTCGTGAAGGAAATGGCTGCTTTCACATCTTCACGCTCACCTCTTCCGTGATCGAACTCCCCCTGGCTCCCGCCTGCTCCGCGGAAGTTGAATCTGAATGAGGCAAGAGAGGCCTGGGCAAGAGTCTCGCAGAGGCTGCGAACCACATTGTTGTCCATACTGCCACCATAGAGCGGATGAGGATGGCAAACGATCACGGCAGGAAAAGGTCCAGCACGTTGGGGTACGGATAGTATTCCTTCCAGGGAAAGCTCGCCGGAAGGAAAGCTTGCTCGTATTTTCTTCATTTGTTGCCCACTGCGGGGTTTCGCAGTGTCTCCGGTCGGCCGTGAACATGCCTTTTCGATACGCCGTTGACACAGGTGTCACTCGACATATAGTGCTTCGCCTTGTACTTGCTCGGGGCCATGTCTATTTGACAATAACCTTGATTAATATGTCACCGGGCAGGCCGTCGCTTAGTCGGCGGGCATTTCTCAATCTCACCACGCAGCCGGTACTGACCCCGGCCGGGATTTTGACCTCCAGTCTCTTTCCCCGTCTCTTCAATATCTTGGTCACCCCCTGCGAAGCCTCTCCGTGGCTAAGCGCCAGCTCATAATGAACATCCTTTGGTCTTCGAGCCTGACCGAGTATCTCATCCAGACTGATTTCCTGCCCTGGCTGAGCCTCAAATCTCACCTTCCCGGGCCTGCCACCGAAGGTGGCAAAAGAGAAGGAAGAAGCCTTGCCCTTCAGGAAATCGCCGAATATGTTGTCGAGGAAGTCAAATCTGAGGCCGGCACCGCCCAGATCCTTCATCATTTCCTCAAACGTGGTTCTGGTGAAAGGGCTGCCGAAGATGTCGCCTATATTGCCTACGGTGCCGAATTGGTCGTATTGCTTCCTCTTCTGAGGGTCACCAAGAACTCCGTAGGCCTCGTTTATCTCCTTGAACTTCTCATTGGCCCATGTCTGTCTCTCCGGATTGCGATCGGGATGATACTGCATGGCCAGCTTCCGATAGGCTCTCTTGATTTCCCCGTCCGGGGCGTTCCTTGATAGGCCTAAAATCGCGTAATAGTCCTTATCCATTTAACCTAGCTGTCGGGGCTGGCCAACTTCGGTTTTCGATTTGATCTTGCGGATGCTAGTCATCTTTCACCTGTACGCCCATGAGGCGAGGATAGACCTCGCCACTACATTCATTGGCAGGAACGGCCCTTGTCCGCGTCCAGCGTGGCCTGATTTACCAGGCCCGATTGCCACCTTTGGTGGGGATCCGCACTTGGAAGGAGCCTCTATAAGCAAGAGCTTGCTCCGCGGCAGGTTTTTCCCCGTCCAGCTGCTCCTGAATATTCACAGAAATTATAGCAAAGCGGCGACATTAGCGTTAATCACCCCTTGTTTCTGTCTCTGGTGACACAAGAGTTACACGCTATACCGGATACACCCGACAAGAACGTCATAAGGGCACACAAAGGCGTTTGACAAACAGCTCTTTCCTTGCTATAGTGCCGTGCTTGTTCAGGACAGTCGACCGACAGATCGGAGGTAGTCGCGATGCGCATCATTGGTGAGGATATCCATGTCATAGCCCGGGCAGTTTCCACAGCAATAAGAGAGAG
>SOJG01000115.1 GCA_004375885.1 Dehalococcoidia bacterium | reverse complement strand
AGTAACCTGCCACCGCGTGGCGTCACTGCCCTGCATAATCAATGAGCAGGAGTACAACGAAATCAAAGCTGTAGAGGCCGCATTTCAATTCAGAATCGAACTCGAAGCCAATGAAAGTCTACATATTTCAGATGAGGGCGGAGGGCCGAGCTGGCAGAAAATATGTGTCCCGAGTAACCTCAACTCTCCTCCCAGCCGTTGTCCGGACCCGCTTCCACTTACCTTGTGCTGGCTCTCACCGGCACCTTTCAGTTTCCACCGGACCCGACTCTTATGCCAGGTGCCCGCTTGGCTACTCGGGACAAATCTAAGTTTAGCACATCCGCTTATCCGCTGTCAAATTTTACTGCGCTCGCTGCGATTTGCGGCCACAAACTAGCCCGACCACTCTGCTATAATAGCCCCGCAAAGCTCCACAGGAGGTGGCCGCATGCCAAAGGTTCGGATCTATGATGTCAAACAGGACAAAGTAGTAACCGTAGACAGACTTGAAAAGCCGGACGCCGAATGGAAACAAATGCTGACCAAGGAGCAGTACGAAATCACCACCAGAAAGGGCACTGAAGTCCCGGACACCTGTACATTTGATGCGGTGCATGGACCTGGCGTTTTCCGGTGCCTGCGTTGCGACACCGACCTTTTTTGGAGTTCAACCAAGTTCAACTCAGGGACTGGCTGGCCGAGCTATTATGAGGCGGTCTCGCCGCTGAATGTATGGCAACAACCTGACACAAGTCTGGGCAGGCTGCGGACCGAAATCCTCTGCGCTCGCTGTGGTTCCCATCTGGGTCACGTTTTCGATGACGGCCCGCCACCCACTGGCAAACGCTATTGCATAAACGGCCTCGCGCTGAAATTCGTGCCACAGAGCGAGCTATGAATCGGGATGCCGTTCACCAAACCGCGACTCTTGCCGGCGGCTGTTTCTGGTGCCTTGAAGCGGTTTTCCTTCAGGTGAACGGAGTCGATGGCGTAAAGCCCGGTTATACGGGCGGCACCACAGCTAATCCCAGCTACGAGGAGGTCTGCACCGGCACTACCGGCCATGCCGAGGCGGTTCAAATCGCATTCGACCCTACCAGGATTTCTTACAGAACAATCCTGGAGGTCTTTTTCTCCGCCCACGATCCGACCTCATGGAACCGGCAGGGCCCCGATGCCGGTACGCAGTACCGTTCGGCCATCTTCTATCACAACGAGGAACAGAAAGCCATCGCTGAAGAAGTAGTCCAGGAACTTAACAAAGGTCGCCTGCGCAAGAAGCCCATCGTGACACAGATTGTCCCGCTGGACAAATTCTATCCCGCGGAAGACCACCACCGCGAATACTTTGCGCGGCATCCAGAACAAGCATACTGTCAGACGGTGATTTCGCCCAAGCTCAGCAGATTCCGCAAACAGTGGGTAAAGCTGGCTAAGCGATGATCAACGAGGCGACATGCTGGCAAGGCTACACTTATCGGGCTCTCCAGCGTCTCGTTCGGGATTCGCCACAGCCCGCGTGCTTTCCGCTGTGGCATGGGATCGTGCTACAATGCAGTTCCCTGAGAATAAGGACTGGGTGCTAGTATAATAGCCTGACGGGAAAATGATTATTGCAGTCATTGGAGACTCGGCTTGCTCTGCAGAGGAAGCTGGGCTAGCAGAAGCTGTGGGTGAATTGCTGGCGCAGCGAGGCTCTGCCCTGATATGCGGTGGTCTGGGTGGTGTGATGGAAGCCGCCTGTCGGGGAGCTAAGTCCAGAGGCGGCCTGACTGTGGGCGTTTTGCCTGGCGAAGAGCCAGGTGCGGCCAATCCCTGGGTGGACATCCCCGTGGCTACGGGCATGGGCGAGGCCAGAAATGCAGTCATCGTGAAGTCAGCCCAAGCGGTAATCGCCATTGGGGGAGGCTATGGAACGCTAACCGAGATCGCCCATGCTCTGAAGAGCGGTATTCCGGTCATCGGATTCAATACTTGGTCGTTGTCCCGAAACGGGCGCGAGGATGATTCCCTAACCAGAGTCCAGAGCGCTGCTGAGGCCGTGGACAAAGCAATTGCTTTAGCTAGTAGACACAGAGTTCACACGATGGCGTCACCCTCTTCGCGTTCACCTTATCGTGCTGCCACCAAGGGAAAGGAAATCGGGCCTGCCAGCGCAGAAGATAAGTCAATGCCCCAATGAGATCACAGACCGCGAATATCAAGAGTCTAAGAGCCAGAGAGATTCTCGATTCCCGTGGCAATCCTACCATAGAAGCGGAGGTGGTATTGGTTGGCGGCATCGTGGGCATTGCCGCCGTCCCCTCAGGAGCGAGCACCGGGAAATATGAAGCTGTGGAGCTTCGGGACGGTGACAAGCGTAGATATAGGGGACTCGGCGTGCTGAAAGCCGTGGAACACGTCAATAGTGAGATTGCTTCAGCAATAACAGGCATGTCCGCTTTGGAGCAGGCAGCTATTGACCAGCGACTAATTGAACTTGATGGCACTGCCAGCAAGGCCCGGCTGGGGGCCAATGCCATACTGAGCACTTCTCTTGCCGTAGCCAGGGCCGGAGCTAATTTCAGGGGCATTCCTTTATACCGCTATTTAGGCGGAGAAGAGGCCAGGATATTGCCTGTACCCATGTTTAATATTCTAAATGGTGGCAAGCATGCCTCAGACTCTGTCGACTTCCAGGAATTCATGATAGTGCCACTGGGCGCGGCCACTTTCAAGAAAGCCATACAAATAGGGAGTGAAGTGTACCACGCCCTTTGCGAAGTGCTTCAGGACAGGGGACTAAGCACCAATGTGGGAGACGAAGGTGGCTTTGCTCCCCCGCTATCGGCTAATAGAGATGCGCTGGACCTGATAGTAGCAGCCATTGGCCTGGCTGGCTACAAGGCCGGCCAGGACCTATTCATCGCCCTGGACCCGGCCGCCAGCGAATTCTATGAAGATGGGAAATACGTCCTCTCCCGGGAAGGTGTCGCCCTCAGTTCGGCAGAAATGGTTAGCTATTACGGCAAACTGGTGTCGCGCTATCCTATCATTAGCATTGAGGATGGGCTGGATCAGGATGACTGGGGGAACTGGTCGTCGCTCACTGCTCAGCTAGGAAGGCAGGCTCAAATTGTCGGCGATGACCTTTATGCTACCAACATGGTCAGGCTGGAAAAAGGTATCGCCGGGAGGGCCTCCAACTCAATACTTATCAAGCCGAACCAAATAGGCACACTCAGCGAAACACTGGCCGTCATTAGAAGAGCGCAGCAGGCAGGGTGGACTGCCATTATCAGCCACAGGTCCGGTGAGACCGAAGACACTACCATTGCCGACCTGGCGGTAGCTAGCAATGCCCGATTCATTAAGGCCGGTGCCCCCTGTCGTAGCGAACGACTGGCTAAATACAATCGCCTGCTCAGAATAGAGGAGGAACTAGGAGGTGCTGCGCAATATCCCGGCAGAGGAGCGTTGTGTAACCTGGAGAGGATGCAATAATGGAGCTATTGAACGGGGTTCACCAGATAAAGATTCCTGCTCCCGGGAGTACATCATGGCAGACCAATGTCTATGTATTGGAAGGCAGCAATGGACATATACTGGTTGATTGCGGCTGGGATAGCCAGGAATCCCTCTGGGCTCTCCAGGAAGGGATAAAGGCGGCAAATCTCAAGCTTCGAGACATCACAACCGTGATTATCACCCATATACATCCCGACCATTATGGATTGTCAAGCAAGATAAGACAGATCTGTGGAGCTCAGGTAGCTATACACAAGAGCGATGCAGAGTTCATTTTCTCCAGGTACAAGGATTTCGCTGACCTGGTCAAAAAGATCGAAGTGCTGCTTCGGCAGAACGGCGTTCCTGAGGATGAACTGCCTCAGTTAAAAGAAGCTTCGTTATGGATGAGCAAATACGTTACCCCTGATTTGCCTGAGCGCATGTTAGAGGATGGAGAGACGATTTCCAATGGCTCGCTGGATCTGGAGGTGTTATGGACGCCGGGTCACTCTCCGGGACATATCTGCCTTTATGAGCGAAATAGGAGGTTCATTCTCACGGGTGACCATGTTTTGTATGACACCACTCCCCATATCGGCTTGAATCCTCAATCCGGCGATAACCCCTTGGGCGACTATATCTCTTCCCTTAAGAAACTAGAGCGCCTTAAGGTCAGCTTCGCCCTCCCGGGGCATGGGCCGGTGTTCAATGCTTTGAAGCTGAGAATAGAGATGATACTCCAGCACCACGAGGAACGAAAGAGGGCCATCATGCAGTCTCTGCACAGCGGCTTGCAGACAGCGTACCAGATAGCTCAGCAGATCCCCTGGCTGGTTGACGAGGGAGGCGTCCGTTTTCAGGACCTGGAAGTCTGGGATAAGCGAATGGCTGTCACAGAGACCCTTGCCCATCTCAGGCTATTGATGGCCGAGGAGAGGGTGGCCAACGTCGATATGGATGGTACCTCTCTATATTTGTC
>SOJG01000003.1 GCA_004375885.1 Dehalococcoidia bacterium | reverse complement strand
ATAACGGCAACTGCGATGACAGCCAGTGCGATCACTTTCGTCTTCATACTTGTTTTCTTCATACTTAGCTCCAGAGCCAAAAACACTTCTGCTTATCGGACTAGCGAAATCACGATGCTGTTTCAAGGAAGCAACGAGCCGGAACGACAAAGCACCGTCACAAAAACGGTGCTGTCCAAAGACCTAACTCCATATTCCCTCCTTTCCTAGCACGGGAGGCGCAGACATTTCCATCTGTGCCCTCGAGGCTTTTCAGCCTACCGGCTGCCTGCCATGGATACTCTTTAGACAAGACAGCTCGGAGAGAGCGAGCATTTGGCTCGGGGTACTATATCAAGGAGTTGCCGGCTAAGCAAATCCGGTATATCTGAATGGATACAGAAGCAACTGCCAGGCAGCTCAGATGACTATGTTTCCTCTGGTTGCTCTTTACCTGCTGCAGCTTCCGTCGGAGCTTCAACTGCTTCCTCCGCCACCTCTACCACCTCCTCCTCTACCTTTTCCACAGGTCGCCAACCGATTTTCACCACAACCAATTCTGGATCATTCAGGACGACAATATCCTCCTCCAAGCCGATATCTTTAACACGTATAGCTTGATCTGGCTCGGCGAGGCCACTGATGTCCACCTCTATGCCGGCGGGAATTTTCCCCGGTAAACACTCAACAGTCAAAGTTTCAAGTTCGTGCTCCAGCATATTGGCTTTGGACCTCAGGGCTGGCGCTTCCCCCAGTAAAACAACAGGAACCTCTAACCTTATCTTCTCCCCCATCCTTACCTGATAGAAGTCTACATGGAGCAATTCCCCTCTCCGCCAATCTCTATCAACTTCGCGAACCACAACAGTCCTTGGCCTCTTCTCCTTATCGAGTTTGAGGCTAATAAGCGCTGTATGTCCGGCTTGACCTAACGCTCGCTCAAGTTCACGATTATCACACTGCAATGCCAGAGACTTGACACCATGCCCGAAAACGTGCACCGGAGTGATGCCCTGGCGACGCAGATGTTTGACCTTCTTACCGAGGATTCCGCGGTTAGCAGCCTCTAACTCTATTCTGTCCATTCCATCTCTCCCCAATCATACCAAACCAACCTTCTTCCCGCAACTAACTGCGCCGCTTCATCCGAACAGGGGCCCAGAAAACCTACGCCTTAAGAGGGCTTTTGTGACCTGCCTAAGTGCTCCAGGGCTTGCTCCAAGTCCATAGGTAACGGCGAGACAAATTCCCGGTACTGCCCGGTTGACGGTAAACGGAAGCCGAGGCGATAGGCATGAATGAACTGTCTGCTAAGGCCAGCCAATCTCACCCCGTAAATGGGATCGCCTGCGACCGGACAGCCGATAGCTGACAGATGAACTCTGATTTGATGTGTGCGCCCTGTTACAGGGGTGATTTCGAGGAAAGTGTAGGTATCCAGATGTTCGCGCACTCGATACTTGGTAATAGCCTCTTTTCCTGCTTCTGCTATTGCCATCCTCCGTCTGCTACGCGGGTCTCGCCCGATAGGTGCCTCAATCATCCCCTGCTCGGGGAACAGCCTTCCCTTAACAAGGACAAGATATCCCTTGGTTACGGTGCGGTTCTTAAACTGTGCGGCCACATATCCCCGGGCCAGGTCGTTCTTGGCAATGACTATTAGCCCCGATGTATCCTTGTCCAGTCTGTGCACTATGCCCGGACGCTCCAGATCGTTGCTCATGGCCAGTCCCGGGCAATGAGCCAAGACGGCATTGACTAAGGTACTGCTGGGATGCCCAGGGGCAGGGTGCACAGTTAATCCAGCCGGTTTGTCTATGACCAATATGTCCTCATCTTCATGGACTATGGCCAAAGGGATAGATTCAGCCAAAGGACGGGCCGGCAGCGGCGGAAGCTCGACTACTATCCTGTCGGCTCTATCTAGTTTCCGGCTGGCCTTTGCCCTTTCTCCGTTGACCAAGACGCAACCTTGCTCAATCAGCCTCTGTACGTAAGCGCGCGAGAGTTGCGGAAAGACCCGGGTCAGATACTTATCGAGACGGATGTCGGGGATGGGTGAGCTGAGCTGAAATGCCCTAACCTCTTGCCCTGTGGCTGCGTTCATATGTTTGGCTAAATACCCCCGACCTGTAAAAGAAATAGAGGAGAGCAAAGATACCCACCGCTATACTTGCGTCAGCGATATTGAAGGGAGGCCAGCGGATGAACTGTACACTGATGAAGTCGACTACATAGCCGAGACGAATCCGGTCTACGAGATTGCCCACAGCCCCGCCTAGAAGCAAGGCAAAGGACAATACACCCAGGTCGGCAACGGGAGACATGTAATGAAAAAACACCAGGAGGATGATAGAACCAGCTATGCCAATAGCGATGAGAAGCTCAGTGTGGCTGGCAAGCAAACCAAAGGCGGCACCCCAGTTCCTAACGTAAACTAAATCGAGAAAGCCGGGCACCAACTCCATTTCAGGGCCATTGGCGGCGACCCACAGCTTGCTCAGCTGGTCAAAGGTTACCACCAAGGCAGCGACAACAAGAAGTAACCCTAGTTTGCGCCTATACCTGACCGGAGAAGCCTCTGATCTCTCTTCATCAACGCAATCAGGTACTGTGCCGGTCTGCGATTGACCCGGACAACCACTATCTCGCTCCTTTTGCATCCTTTGCCCGGCTTGCCTTACAGGTCAGACATAAGCTCGCATGAGGCATGGCTTCGAGGCGAGCTAGCTCAATGGCTTGCCCGCAGGAATCGCACAGCCCATATGTGCCCGCTTCATATTTTTGTAAGGCATGCTCAACATCATTAACAGATTCTACCAGCCTTTGCTCCAAAACCAGTCTTTTCTCCAGCTCCAGGGCTTCATCGGCACCCTCCTCCCTTTTGCCAAATGGACTGCCCTCGCGTCTCTCTGCTGATGGTCGGCCCGAGGCTCTCAAGTGTTCCAGCCTTTCTGACAGCTCCGCTTTCTCCTTCTTCAGTCTTTCATAAAGCTCAGTATATTTAGCCACTTCCTTTCTTCCTCCTTAGATGGTTATTCTAAGCCAGTGTCAATCCTTGAGCAAATAATCAGGCATGGGATTCTCTACTGGCAGTCACATATCACTGCGGGCCCCGAGCGTTCGGCTCGGCTCACACTGAAGCCTGGCGAAGTGCCAGCGCACTCGCCTCCACTAAGGATAATCTCCGCCCAGAACCGCTGAGATTCTGCTTCCTCAGAACCTGTCTGGGCTACTGAACATAACATCGCCAAGCGTACTCCCAAGATCGCGAGCTGTCGAAAAGATCCTGTGTCAGGTCTGAATTAGTATTCTGGTGACTAAACCTCGCGGAACTCCCCTTCCACCGTGCCTTCCTCTCCCTCAGCAGGCCCCTTCTCACCGGGTCCCTCTTCTCCGGGTGGAGGCTGCCCTGGCTGCTGGTAAACCGATGCCCCAACCTTCTGCATAGCCTGCGATAGCTCTTGCACAGCACTACGAATAGACTCGATATCCTGACCTTGAAGAGCTGACTTCACACCCGCTATCTTGGTATCTATTTCCTGTTTTACATCAGCGGGTATCTTGTCTCCGTAGTCACGGAGCGTCTTTTCTGCCGTATAAGCCAGGCTGTCAGCAGAGTTACGAACCTCTATTTCCTCTCTGCGCTTGGCATCCTCAGCAGAATGCTGCTCAGCCTCCCGCCTCATCTTTTCCACTTCCTCTTTGCTGAGTCCGCTGGAGGCGGTAATAGTGATCTTCTGTTCCTTGCCGGTCCCCTTATCACGAGCGCTAACGTTAAGGATGCCATTGGCATCTATATCGAAGGTTACCTCAATCTGGGGCACACCTCGGGGCGCCGGCAAGACTCCATCAAGCATGAAGCGTCCCAATGTTCGGTTATCAGCCGCCATGGGCCGCTCTCCTTGAAGAACGTGTATCTCAACGCTCGGCTGGTTGTCACTGGCAGTGCTGAAGATCTGGCTCTTCGAAGTGGGTATAGTGGTATTGCGAGCAATGAGCGCTGTTGTGACTCCTCCCAGAGTCTCTATCCCTAGCGTGAGAGGAGTGACATCGAGAAGGAGGACTTCTCCTACTTCACCCTTGAGGACCCCGGCCTGAATCGCAGCACCCAAAGCTACTGCCTCATCGGGATTGACTCCCTTGACAGGCTCCCTCCCAAAGAATTGTTTCAACGTATCCTGAACTTTGGGCATCCTTGTCTGACCGCCGACAAGGATTACGTTATTGATCTGGCTGGCGGTGAGCCCAGCATCTTTCAGGGCCTGGCGACAAGGTCCAAGGCTCCTCTCTATCAAATCAGCGGATAGTTGTTCTAGCTTGGCTCGAGTCAATGTCATGCTGAGATGCTTGGGGCCGCTGGCATCGGCAGTAATGAAGGGAAGGCTTATCTCTGTTTGAGCGACGGAAGACAGCTCTTTCTTGGCCTTTTCAGAGGCGTCTCTTAACCGCTGCAACGCCATCTTGTCCTGCCTCAAATCGATGCCCTGCTCCTTCTTGAATTC
>SOJG01000044.1 GCA_004375885.1 Dehalococcoidia bacterium | reverse complement strand
CGCTGATATTGGGGCGACGAGCGCCCCCGGCTGTGAGATTCAGTTGATTGGCAGCATGTTGCGGCACAAGGTGCTGGCAAAAGCGATGCGTCTTACGGAGCTGGCGGCATAATGCCTATTTTACTGCTTGCTGGCACGCCTGGTAGCCAAGGTCAAAGGCTTTGACATTAGCCGCAGCTGTCTTAGCCGGGAAGCGCGCCTCGATGGTCTCCTTTACGGTCGCTATTCTGATCGGGAGTAGCTCGACACCGAACAATGCTCCCAGCATCACAATGTTGACGGCTAACATGCTGCCGGCGTCTCGAGCAGTTTGGGTGGCATCCAACGTAATCACCTTGCTGGCGACGTCATTTAGCTTTTCCAGTATTTGCTCGAGGGCGGGATAAACGCCTTGACCCAGAGACACGGTGAAAGGGACTATCGGCGTCGTGTTAAGTATGACCAGGCCGGACTTTGATAGATAGCTTACATCTCTGAGTGCCTCAGAGGGCTCCAGTCCTATTAGAACATCACACTTCCCCTGGGGGATAAGAGGACCATGGACATCGTCTCCAATTCTGATGATGCTGGTTACCGAGCCGCCCCTGACCGCCATCCCCAGTATCTCGGATCCTCTAACCTGCAATCCATCGGCAATCGCTGCCTTGCCCAGCAACTCCGACATCAGAATTACCCCCTGTCCGCCGACACCGGCCAGTAGTATGTTGAATTCTTCTACCATGTCATTCACTCCTGTGTTATCGCTTTGTAGGGGCAGACCTGCGCACAGAGGCCGCAACCGGTGCATAGCGGGGCGTCAATCACCGTTCTATCCGCCTGCTTTAGTATGGCCGGACAACCCAAGAGCTTGATGCAGGCGTCACACCCGGGGTGGCATTTGTCCTGGTCTATGTAGTAGGGCGCGACCTTCTCTCCCGCCTGTCTCTTTTCTCTCAGCTCAATCGTGGCGCACGGCCCTCTGGAAACCACGACCGCCGGCCCCGGGAACCTTATCGCTTTTTCTATGGTCTCGGTTGCTGCCTTTAAGTCGAAGGGGTCGACGACCTCGACGAATTTCACTCCACAGGCCCTGGCTACATCCTCTGCCTTTAGCGCAACAGCCTCATCTCCGGTAGCCGTACAGCCGGTGCCGGGGTGAGGTTGGAAGCCGGTCATAGCCGTGGCCGAGTTATCGAGCACAACCATGGTTATGTTTGCCTTATTATAGACGGCGTTTATTAGAGGCGGTATTCCGGAGTGAAAGAAGGTGGAGTCGCCCAGGTGAGCTATTATGGGGGCTTCCACTACATGGGCCATACCATTGGCCAGCCCGAAGCCTCCCCCCATACAGATACAGGTATCCACCGCGTGTTGCGGCGGGTTCAAGGCCAATGTGTAGCAGCCGATATCGCCGGGGTAGATGGGCTCTACGTCATCACCGTATTCTCTGGCCACTCTCTGTGCTGCGGTAGTAATGGCACGGAAGGAGGCGCGGTGGGAGCAACCGGGACATAAGGCCGGTGGTCTCGAGGGCAGAAGTGAAACTGCCTCCTGCTCCAGCCTGTCCAGCGCGGCGAAATCCACCGGGGGCCGGCATTTGATCAGTGTGGCCATAGCCTCGGTGACCTTTCTGGTGGATAGCTCTCCTATTCGCGGTACTACGTCCTTCCCGTGAACTTCGACCGCGATATTATGTTCTCCCACGATGGCTTTTACATGAAGCTCAACAAAGGGGTCCAGTTCCTCTACCACCAATACCTCTTCTACGGACTTAAGCAATCTTATTATCAGTTCCTCGGGGAGGGGGTGGGGGGTCCCAATCTTCAGTATCGAGACTCGATCCTCCACTCCCAGCCACTTCACCGCTTCTAACGTATAGCTGTATGACAGCCCGCAGGCGATGATGCCCAGCCTGGCCCTATCTGCCATGTGCAGTTGATTATAGGACAGTGTGTCTACCGCCTTCTTTATTCTTTCAAACCTTTGCAGCATTAACGGTTTGTTTATCCTGGCCACACGGGGAACATAGGCCAACCGGTCCGGGTCCTTTTCGAAGGAGCCCTTTCTCCTCTCCCGTGAAATGTCTCCCAGGACAATATCGCCCCGCCCATGGCTTATCCTGGTCACTGACCTGAGCATGAAGAGCTGCCCGAATTCCTCAGACAGTCTAAAAGCGTCGGCCATCATATCCTTGGCTTCCTGGACCGAGGACGGCTCAAGGACGGGTATGTAGCCCTGGAGCGCGATATAACGGCTATCCTGCTCATTCTGCGAACTCCAGGCCCAGGGGTCGTCAGCCGAGACCAGGACCAGCCCTCCTCTGGCACCGATATGGCTGGCGGTCATCAACGGGTCGTGGGCCACGTTTACCCCAACATGTTTCATGGCCGCCATGGCTCTTACCCCGCAGATTGACGCGCCCAGGGCAACCTCAAAGGCCGTCTTCTCATTGGTTGACCACTCAACATACATGTCAAGCTCCCTGGCTACTCCGGCCAGGGTTCCCAGTATTTCACTCGACGGGGTACCGGGGTAAGCGGCGACGACCTGGACCCCGGCTTCTATTGCCCCTCTGGCGATGGCTTCGTTGCCCAGGACGAAAAGCCTTTGTCCCGGAGCATTAGAACTAATGGTCAGTTCTTTCAAGCTGATCTCCTTTCCCACGCTGATACGCACTGCATAGTGAGCGGCACAGAGAACTATAACTGGGGCAGAGAAATTTCCCTACCCGCTGTCCTGGTTCACTACTTCAGGTGGCATTCTGTGTACATAATACCTGATTCGTAGCAGGAAACACTGGTACGGTGTGCCGGCAATTCGCTTATGGCCGGGCCACTCTAGGTCAAACTGAAGAGAGGATACCGATCGGTTGTCAACAAGAAGGCATATGCAGCTACTCTCAGCGACCATCGGTATACGCCAACGACGAAGTCAAACAGACCTCTGGGATAGCGACCGGTAAACAGGATGGCAAACCAGGCTATCACCACGCAGACGAAGGCTGCAATCGATAAGAAAACCAGGATGATGTAGTGCGGGATAGCCAGGAACCACTTGACCAGCGGCAAGCCACGGCTAAGGTCCTTAGGCACGTCCGGATATGGGATCTCAATGTGAACGGCCTGATCTTCGTCAGTTGACGGGTATACATCTGTTAGCAGAGCAATATAAGCGCCAACCCGTGTGCTGAACTTAGTCAATGCCAGATTCCAATCAAACCACCACCTCGGGTATTTTTTCCGGAAGAGAATCATGAGTATGAGTGGCAGGAAGAGGATGCCCCCCGAGGCATACTGCCAGGTCCAACCGCTCATTGCACCCAAATCGAGGTTCCCACCACCTATCAAACCCAAGATGATAGCGATCGGAATGACCATGAAAATCCTGAAGAACGTCGTCAACCGATTCAGAGGTCTGTCCGGGTAGTCGATTGCCAGAGTTGCTGGATACTCGGGTATGGTCGCTGAAGTTGTTGTTGCCATTGTTGTTGATACCTCCCTCTATGTTTTGGCCTGTAATCTGCACAGCCCATGCGTACTTACGAAATCGACGTTATTTGTACTCCAGACTAAGCATATCGACTAGCACAGGCTGCACTTCACATCGACCGCGGGTCTCTGCGCCTGCTAATTGAAGCATGTCCTATTGCTTGGCGCAAGAGCCGGTCACACAGTAGACGGGAAAGGGTCGCATGATCAACTAAGCCCGCCGGATACGTGTGCCCAGGCGGCATTCAAGGTACATAATACCTGCTTCGTAGCAGGTGATGTTCGTAAGGTGTCCCTGGAATTCTATTGACAGGAAATAGGAAAGTAGCTCATAATCCTACTTTGAACTGGTCAAGTCCTGGGGGAGACAATGAATCTCAAACAACTGCTGGAAGGAACTGCCCGCGAGATGCCGCACAATACGGCTATCGTCCTTGGCTCTCAAAGAGTTAGCTATCGGGAATTCGATGAGACTTCTAACAGGGTGGCCAACGCCCTTATTGGCCTGGGAATCAGGAAGGGCGATCACGTGGGCATCCTACTGTCCCGTACCCCCGAGTGGGTCATCAACTGTTTTGGAGTGCTTAAAGCTGGAGCTGTGGCCGTGCTCCTCGATAGCGGAGTTAAGACGCCGGAACTTGAGCCTCAACTCCGTCAATCTGATTCCAAAATCCTGATTACCGAAGAAAGATTCTCCTCGATGCTGTCTTCAGTCTTGCCCGATGTCCCCGGGCTGAAACAGGTTCTTGAAATCGGTACAGACCATTACCGGGGGGTGATCAATAGTAGTCCTCCCGTATCACCTTCTGTCGACATAGACGACGAGGATGAGGCTATAGTCTTCTACACCCTGGGCGTGCTGGCGAAGCAAAAAGGCATAGTGCATACTCACGCGTCGTTCATTTCAGCTCTCTTCGCACTGACGCCAAGACTGGAACTGGAGAGCGACGATGTTGTTCTGGGATTGATCCCTTTTAACTACCTTCTGGGATTTGGCATGGTCGTTCTCACGCCGATCGTGAAGGGAGCCACTATGGTA
>SOJG01000096.1 GCA_004375885.1 Dehalococcoidia bacterium | reverse complement strand
GGATCCTGAGTTACGACGCCTATCTGACGCCTCAATGACTGCTGCGTAAGCGAGTTCACGTTGTGACCGTCCACCGTCACCTCGCCCTTATGTACCTCGTAGAAGCGAGTTATCAGGTTCGCCAGGCTGCTCTTGCCTGCCCCGGTTCGCCCCACTATGGCCACTGTTTCTCCGGGGTTGACCGTTAAGTCCACGTCATGGAGAACCTCGACGCCGGGCGAATAGCCGAAGCTAACCCCCTTGAATCTGATCTCCTTTGCCCGGGGCAGCTCGATTGCCTGAGGTATGTCCGTTATCTCAGGTTGGACATCAAGCAGTTCCATGATACGCGCTCCAGATGCCATAGACCGCTGGATTTCAACATACTCCATAGTGAGTTCGAGTACAGGCTCAAAGAAACGGCGGACATAGAGCATAAAGGCCAGCAGAACGCCGACACCGATCTCTCCCGCCAGCACCTGAGATCCACCAAAGAAGATAACGGAGGCCGTACCGATGGCAGTCAGTGTTTCAACCATAGGCCACATGACTGCTTGCAGCCTGGCTGCCTTAACATTGGCACTGTAATGCTCCCTATTTACATTTTCAAATTGCTCAGAGTTGACTTCTTCCCGGGTCAGGCTTTGGGTTACTCGGACCCCGGCTATGCCTTCTTGAAGCTGAGCGTTGACGGTAGCAATAGCCCGCCGCACCTTGATGAAGGCCTGGCGGGCGTATCTCTGCCATACGAATGCCGCTATTACTAATGCGGGCACCACGGTAAGAGTGAGCAGGGCTAGGCGGGTGTTCATAATAATCATGATGCTGGCTATTGCCACCAGGGTGAGGGCACTGAACACCACGTTGAGCATACCGCTGGCAAGGAGCTCCTGTATTTGCTGCACATCGTTTTGCACACGGGACATGATCCTCCCTACTTTGTTCTGGTCGAAGAAGCGCAGCGAAAGCCGCTGTAGGTGGTCAAACATCTCAGTACGCACCTTAAGGAGTATCTTCTGTCCGGTGTAGCCGAGGAATAGCTCTTCAAGATAGCGGCCACCCCAGCCCAGCAGTATCGCACCGATCGTGATGATGACGATAGTATTCAACCCACTGAGGTCACCTGTTTCTGTGGCGGCAAGTATACGGTCAGCGGCCATACCTACCAACAAGGGCACAGCTATGGTGGAGAGAGAACGCATCACCATTCCACCGGCTCCCACGGCCAGGTCTGACTTGACCGGTCCCAGATACTTGATTAGCCGGCCCAAGACCCTGGCGTCGTATACCTTGCCCAGCACCTTATCTGTGTCGAAGGTGCTGGGGAGTTGACCTCCGCCGTGGTAACTGCCACCGTGATGTGTGCTCATTCGCTTTTATACTGTCCTCACAGATCTGAATTACCTTGAGCTTCAGGATCCTCCTCTACGGAATCTTCAGTCACAGAGAGTTGCCACTCATATATCTGATGATAAAGGCCATTCCTGGCCATAAGCTCGCTGTGCCTGCCTCGTTCCACTACCTCACCATCCTCAAGCACCAGGATAAGGTCTGCGTTTCTGATGATGGGCAAGCGATGGGTAATGATGAAGGTCGTGCGTCCCTTAATGAGCTCATTTAAGGCGCGACGAATAAGATGTTCAGTTCCAGCGTCTACGCTGGAGGTTGAGTCATCCATAATCAGGATACTGGGGTTTATGAGCAGCGTACGGGCTATAGCCAACCGTTGTCTCTGACCGCCGGAGAGGGTGACACCTCGCTCTCCCACCCAGGTTTCATAGCCGTCAGGGAGGCTCTGGATGAAGTCATGAAGCTGGGCTGCTTTGGCCGCCGCCACTATCTGTTCCATATCAGCGTTCACTGCACCGTAGGCGATGTTGTCCCGAATAGTAGCCGAAAATAGGAAGGTATTCTGTTGTACTATTCCTACGTTCCTGCGCAGTGATTCGAGGGTTACATCACGGATGTCGATACCGTCGATGGTGATTCTTCCACTGCTCACATCGTAGAATCTGGGGAGCAGGTGGGCAATGGTGCTCTTGCCGCTACCCAGGCCCCCCACTAGAGCCACCAATTCTCCCGGCTGTACGCTAAAGGTGACGTTCTTGAGTGTGGGAGCAGCCGAGTCATAGCTGAAGCTGACATTCTCAAAATGGACTCCTGCCTTTACGCTGTCTAGCTCAATAGCGCCAGGCTTTTCCTTGACCACTGATTCGGTGTCCAATATCTCTAGAATGCGCTGTCCACCTGACACAGTGCGGGAGAAAATATTCGTGATGAATCCCAGGCGGCGCACCGGCATTCCCATGATGGTAACGTAAAAGATGAACTGGGTCAGCCCAGGCACATCCAGGGCACCGGCCATCACTAGTCGTCCGCCATACCACAAGATGAGCACTATAGGGATTGTGACCAGAAATACCATAAGGGATATGTTGAAAGCTCTCTGCCGAGTAGCGGCAATGTGTTCCTCGTAGAGCAGTGCTGCCTGGGTAGCGAATTTGTGGCTCTCTTCCTGCTCGTGGGCGAAAGATCTCACTGTCCTAACCCCGGTGAGGTTTTCCTCCAGGATAGTGCCCAGCCTTGCCATTAGTTGTTGAATTCTGAGCCAGATGGGCCGGAGAAGCCTAGCCACAGCACTTGCCCGCCAGCCGACTGCTGCCAGGAAGGCCATGGTCAGCAGAGCGAGGGGTAAGTTAAGCCGGATCAGGAGAAAAGAGATGGCGACGAACAGGATGATTATCTGGAGCAGACCCAGCAAGCCTCTCCCGAAGAACATGCGAATCGCCTCGACGTCGGCGGTGGCTCGTGACATAAGCTCTCCCGTCTGAGCCTGGTCGTGAAAGGCAAAACTCAGCCTCTGCAGTTTGTCATAGAGAGCGTTCCTGATATCATAAGTTGTTCTTTGAGATACCACTTCGGTGAGGTAGCTATTTCCGAAGGCAGAGATACCTCTCATGGCGCCCGCGCCAATCACAGCCACAGCCAGCCATATAAGGTCACTACGTTCAGCATCGCTCAGTACAGTAGCGACTGCCTGGCCAATCAGCTGCGGTATGATCAAGAGGAAGGCGGTGCTCGCCATCATACAGATGAAGGCCATGAGTAATAGCCGTCGGTATTTTCCGACAAAGGTCATCAACCTGAGTAGAATTCTCATTGCAGCACTGTGATTATAACCCCGCCCGTAGGTCTGTTCAAACGAGGTCTACCGCGAAACCGTGCTTGAGGACGAGTAGCGGGGCTGATCAGCAACTCTTCATGTCGGCTCTGGAGCGACGCAATGAGGACGTGCTGGCCTGGCCAGCGATGAATTCCAGGGGGAGCGCGTCCCGGTTAGCCGACAGCGTGATTGTAGCATCTCCGGCTTCGCCCGGGCGAATCGTCGTGAGGCGATGGCGGGGATGTCGACCCTCCATATGAAGTCATGAGCGTGTAGCGGGGGTAGACGACTGAGGTACATGAAGATGAGGGCATGTGGGCCAAACGACGAGACTAAGTATAGGGCGGTAACTAAATGCTTGGAGTCTACGTTGGCTGAGGACTCAGCTATGGAGGCGTCTGGCGCCACGCACAAAAGGACCACAAGGCTGAAGAGAGAAGCCAGTCGACCGCAAGCCCCCACGCCAGAACAGGCCACTGCTAGCTGAGCCCGCTCAACGATTCGGGATTAGAAGACCATGAGAACCGGGTGTTTGTGAATCCCGATTATACTATTTCAAGTCTGACTCTCGTCTCTTCTCTAGCCGCTTTTACTCGAAGCAGCGTTCGTATTGCCTGAGCCACCCTACCCTGTCTGCCGATGACCCTTCCTTTGTCATCGGGAGCAACCTCCAATTTGATCAGCAAGCCTTCGTCACTGGTCTCCTCGGTTATGTTTACCGCGTCAGGTTCTGCCACAATGGCTTTGATGATGTATTCCACCAGGTCTTTCATTTCGCCTCCTTAGTAGTTAGTTCTGGCCCGAGGCCGGCTTGAATTTGCCCATAATGCCTAGTTTGCCAAGTAAGCTGCGCACCGTATCTGTAGGCTGAGCTCCACATTTAAGCCACTCTAAAGCTTTCTCTTCATTGATATCAATCGCTGCTGGCTCGGTCAAAGGATTGTAATGGCCGATTATATCAAGGAATCTGCCATCACGGGGAGAACGACTGTCGGCTACCACCACTCGGTAGAATGGCCTGTTTCTCCTCCCCATACGGCGTAATCTGATCTTAACCATTTGACAGGGTGATTATCTCCTAAGCGCAGACATTTGTCAATAGCTTGAGAGTCAGAGGTCCCGGTCTAGCAGTCTTGCGGCGCATAAGTATGGAGCATCACATAGTGAGCGGGCGGTTCAGGCAACTACTGTAGGAGAGAACACGTATACGGTCGTTGTTCTGAGTTTTCTCCTTAGCAGGGCTAGCTGTGGCTTATATATCCTGACCCTCCCTTCCTCGCTTGTCACCGGCATATTAAGCGCCTTTGACACAACCTTCTCCTCTACCTTCGCTCCGCATATTATGGCTGCCTCAGCTTGACTTCCCCCTCGCTCTATAAGCATGGGCAATGGCAGTGCTTGTTGTTCATCGGCATCTATCATGCTTGCCAGATACTCAAGTTCACTCTTCTTAAAGCAGTGAGTACTGCCGTCGTTACATACCACGTGAGGATATTTCTCGTTCAGTAAGTCTGATAGCCGTTTTTGACTCTTCGGTAACCCAGCGTTGACTAGCCTGAGTTCGCCTCTTAGACAATCCTGAAGCACCGTTTCATAGGGAGATTGCTCCGATTGCATCGGGACTTTGTCCTGTAATGGGTTAAGCATCCGTCTGTCCTCTGGCAAGCATGACTTTCACGCGTTTGAGCCGTGTCTTCTCCTCTCTATCTCTTTCCTCAAACTTCATATTCAGGTAATTTATGGTCAGCTGTAACCCCGGAATTACTATATATTCTAGAGCATTGCTTATCCTTTTTGTCCGATTTATTTCCATTGCGAGTAACTCGAAGCTTCTCTGGAGCTCAGCGAATTCCGCAATAGCTTGAAGAGACTCTTCAGATAACTGTGCTGCATGGTCCAACCACGAGGACGTATCAGCCAGATTATATCTGCTCATCGGCTTTCCGTTGCCTGTCAGTTCAAGAGACGGAATTCGCACGCCAGCCACGTTTCTTGACCCGGAAACGATTTTCAAGTCAGCCTCAGTGGCCACCAGTTCCTTTTCCAGGCCCATGTATCCGTGATACCCGGTTGCGATTGAAAAGGCCCTGTAGAGCTTGGAGAATACATCGAGTAGTCTTCCTTTAGCTTCTGTTGTGTCCCTGGCTGTCTCTAGGAATTCCATGGTTAGTATGGAGAGCCTGTCCTTTACGATCTTCTGTACTCTTTGGGCCAAGGAGAGCCTGCGTTTCAATTTGACGAGCTCAATCTTGGTAGGTCTAACCTTAACTAACTCGGGCATTTCCTGTGCGCCTGCCTTTAATTCCGGTACTTGGGTAGGTACTTCTTGATGAATTCCTCTCTAATTAGCTTCAAGTCTTCTTCAGGGAGTGTCGAAAACAGCTCCCAAGCTATATCCAGTGTGTCTTCCACGGTTCTTTTCTGCCACTCGCCTTGAGCTATGAACTTCCTCTCGAACTCTTCGGCATTGGTCAAATATATTCTATCTCTTTCACCCAGCGCCTCAGCACCTATAATGGTGGATATCTCCCTGAGATAGCATCCTTCGGCGTAAGCGGCATAGGATTGCATGAAAACATTGTTGTGGTCCTCTCTGGTCTTACCTGGGCCAATCCCTTCTTTCATCATCCGTGAAAGGGATAAGAATACATCTATTGGCGGGTATATACCCTTCCTCTCAAGATTTCGGGAAAGGACAATCTGACCCTCTGTTATGTAGCCCGTAAGATCGGGTATGGGATGTGTTATATCATCGTCAGGCATGGTCAAAATGGGCATTATAGTTACTGAGCCTTCTTTACCAAAAATCCTGCCTGCTCTCTCATACATCGTGGCCAGGTCAGTGTACATATACCCGGGATATCCCCTTCTTGATGGTATCTCTTCACGCATGGAAGAAAGTTCGCGGAGAGCTTCGCAATAATTGGTCATGTCGGTGAGTATGACCAGCACATGCATATTCTGTTTCCATGCCAGATATTCGGCTGCGGTTAAAGCTAGCCTTGGTGTTGATATTCGCTCGATAACAGGGTCTGACGCGGTATTGATGAAGGCCACGGTCCTTTCCAGTGCACCTGTCCTCTCGAGATTCCTCATGAAGAAGGAGGCATCATCGTAACTGATACCGATGGCAGCAAATACCAGGGCAAACCTTTCCTCCTTGCCCTTTACGGTTGCCTGCCTGATTATCTGGGCCACAATTCGGTTATGAGGCAGGCCTGAGCCGCTGAATATGGGCAATTTCTGCCCTCTGACCAATGCGTTTAGACCGTCTATCGGCGAGATTCCCGTCTCAATGAACTCTGCCGGAGGCTGGCGGAGCGCCGGGTTTACCGGCTCACCATTAATGTCCAGGTAATCTTCAGGAACCACTGACGAACCTCCGTCTATTGGCTGTCCCATCCCGTTGAAGATCCGGCCCAGAATGTCAATTGATACCGGCAGCTTCAGGGTTTCGCCTTTACACCGTATCCTGCTTGCGATGAGATCCACCTCGCTGACGCCGCCAAATACCTCGATTATAGCTGCTTCCTCACTGATGTCTATTGCCTGACCGCTTTTCACCTCACCGTTAGCAAGCTGGACATCAACTATCTCGCCGAATTTTATGCCAGGTATGCTTTCCGCTACGAGCAAAGCTCCCTTAGCCTTCCTGATGGCCCTTGCTTCTTTAACGTAAAGTCCAGAGAAATCCATGAAAGTCCTCCTTGTCTCAACTAATCCGTTTGCCAGCTGTCAGGCTCTGTTCCATCTCTGACCACAATTCCTTGACTCTTTCCTCAAAGACTTCGTTGGGTATATCCTTCATCCTCGATATCCTGTAGACCATAGGAGATGAACGGATGCTGTCAATGCCTGCCCGCGAACTCAGCATCTCCTGGGCCAGCTCGTAGAACTTCATGATGGTCTTGAGCATGAGGCCGGCTTTGACAGGTGCGCAGTAGGTATCCACTTCGTGATAGGCGCTCTGCTGGAGAAAGTCCTCGCGTATCATCCTGGCGACAAGGAGCAGCAATTTGTCTCCTTCCGGTAAGGCTTCTGGGCCTACGAGTCTCACGATTTCCTCCAGCTCCGCTTCCTGCTGCAGCACTTTCAAGGCGTTAGCTCTGGTATCCTCCCACCCTGGATCGTGCTTGTTCCACCAGTCCTTAACTGCGTCCACATAAAGGCTATAACTAGTGAGCCAGTTTATGGTAGGGAAATGTCTCTTGTTTGCCAGCGAAACATCCAAGGAATACAGGGCATCTATTATTCTGAGCGTGTTCTGGGTTACCGGTTCACTGAAGTCGGCCCCTGGCGGACTCACAGCACCGGCCACTGTTACTGAGCCCCTTCTCCCGGGACTGCCCAAGCATTCAACCATTCCTGCTCTTTCATAGAAAGAGGAGAGCCGAGAGCCCATATACGAAGGGAAGCCTTCCTCCCCCGGCATTTCCTCGAGTCTCCCACTCATCTCCCTCATGGCTTCAGCCCATCTCGAAGTGGAATCGGCCACCAGCAGGACATCGTAACCCATGTCCCGGAAATACTCGGCCATGGTAATGCCAACAAAAATGCTTGACTCCCGGGCGACAACGGGCATGTTGGAGGTGTTAGCTATAAAGATCTCTTTCTCCTGTAGCAACCGTCCTGTGTTGGGGTCTTTTAGTTGCCTAAAGCTAACAAGCACGTCAGCCATCTCGTTACCTCTTTCGCCGCAGCCAACGTAGATGTTGAGATGTGTCTGAGCCCATCTGGCCAACTGCTGCAAGGCGACCGTCTTGCCAGTGCCAAAGCCTCCGGGTATCGAGGCCTTGCCGCCGAGAGCTAGCGGAAACATGTAATCCAGGATTCGCATGCCGGTAGTCAGTAAGCCCGAAGGATCGAACCTCTGCTTATAGGGCCTGGGCTTCCTGACTGGCCACTTTTGCATCATCGTCAGTTCTTTCACGTCACCATCGTGTCTTATCCAGGCTATGGGCTCTTCGACAGTATAGTCCCCCTGACGTATCTCCTTTATTGTGCCTTTAACTCCTGCTGGCACCATTATCCTGTGTTGTATAAGATCAGTCTCGGGCACTACGCCTATAATGTCGCCCTGGCTAACAGCATCGCCGACCTTGACTTCAGGTGTGAACTGCCATTTTCTTTCACGGGGAAGGGCTGAGGCTTTGGCACCCCGCTTTATGAACGGGCCTGTACTCTCACCCAGGGCAAGCAAGGATTTCTGCAGCCCATCGTAAATGGAGCCCACGAGTCCAGGGCCTAGCTCCGCACTTAGTACTGTTCCCGTTCCCCTCACCACCTCCCCAACTCTCAACCCCAGAGTATCCTCGTGTGCCTGAATTATGGCCTTGTTCCCTTCTAGCCCGACTATCTCGCCGACAAGCCCTTCTTCGCCTATCTCGACAACCTCATAAACCTGGGAACCTCTCATGTCATCGGCGATAACCAGAGGACCTGAAACTCTCCATATTCTGCCCATGTCTTTATCCTCCTGTCCTTCGTTGAACTGGGGACGTGCTCCTGCATGATCTCAGAGTTCTACTTCGAACCCTATCGCTTCTCTTATGCGCTGCCTGTAGTATTCCCTGGTATCCGGGTACTTCGTGCCGAGCTTCGATGGGACTTCCACAATTACTGGAGTCACTCCCTTCCCTTTTCTGATTCCGGCCATCAGGTCTTCGACATACTGTGCATAGCCCTCTAAAATCATCACCAGTCCGACATCAGGCTCGGCTAGCAACTCGGTCAGCGCTTCCCTCACATTTTCGCGGATGTTATGATCGTCCTCTATCATGTAATGCCTGCTGATACCGGCCAGTCTCAGCGCGTTGACCAGTTCCTCGTCTCCTATGATAGCTACATCTAAATGTTCGATGGGCATCGTGTCACAGCACCAGGTAATTCTTTATGTCCTGAACCGGCATACCATCGACTATCGCTTTTAGGACCAGGCGCAAGTTCCGTATCTCAACTTCTTTGAGGACTAAATACCAGGCCATCACTAGTGGGGATAGCACTCTCGGGGACAACACTTCCTTGAGCATCCTGAACTTATGCTTATCGACAATTTCATCTACAGCCGTGATGCTTTTGGTTCTATCATAACTGGCGGATACCTCACTCGCTATGTCGTGATATTGGCTGTCCTCCAGTCTGTCAGGTATGTCGGCGATTCTTAGGGATAGTAACTCATTGGCTGTTTTGTCTGTAATCCTGTATCCGCCGGCAATGGTACATCCAGCAGCCTCAAGTCCGATGCCTCCGATTATAGCTCTCAGGACGATCTGCAGGTTTGCCAAATCTATCATTAGGCCCAGGGCTCTGGTGAGCACAGCACCATCCTGTATTTTTCTTGCTACGTTCAGCATGCTTGTATAATACTGACCGTCTAAGGTAGCTTCGACAAGAACCTTGGGCTTTGAGCCCTTGTCCATCTTGTGCTTTTCCAGAGCAGGGGCATAATTGTCCAGCCCGCACTTGCTGAGTATCCGGATGATGTCATCCACATTCTCCGCAGCGGAAAGCCCATCCAGGAGGCCATTACTATGGATCACTCCCAGTGGTATCATCTTGGCTTTCTTGGAAGCTAAGAGGCCCCGTAGAGCAGCCTTGATATTCAAGATATCGTACTTCACTATATAGGCTCTCAGTGTCTTGTGGACATCCTGTGGCAAGAGCTTGAACGACTGTATGTAAGCAAAGCGCTGGGCAAGATACCTCCACAAGTATTCATCCAGGTCATCGAAGCTGTTGACGGGCACTTCCTCCAAATAGCTTCCTACGTCGGTCTCCCTCACGGCTGCCAGTGCATCCCGTATATTGGGCGCGGTTGCCAATCTATCTATATGCTCGGAGGTCACCAGTCTGGCCTCCTGAGCCTTCAGATAAGCCGATATGAATGCGTATTTTAGAGTAAGCACGACATTGCCCTATGGCGATTTGAAGAGCTTCTCATTGATCTCGGGCAATAACCTGGGTAGCAGCATCTCGAGTCTGGTCTCATAGGTGTTATCTATCCTGAATTTTCCCTCAATATCCTCGGCTATGGCCCCGCCCAGGCAATTGGATTCCCTGATCTCGACGATCGTGCGAGATAGCTCTTCATCAGTCTCCAGGAATCTTCTTACAGTGCCGACATCCCTGGGAGAGACGTAGATTCTGACCTTGTCCGCACTGAGCCCCGCCGCAGCCTCCCTGATCAAGCGCAGCAGGGCGGTTTGGTCGCTTGAACTTCTGGACAGCTCCTGCCGGGCCCCGTGGACTGCCCTAGCGATTGCATCAGCTTTCGCACTCGATAGCTGCTGTCTCGCTTGTATGGAGGCCTGAGCTAGAATTCTGGCCGCTTCCTCCTCTGCCTCTCCCAACAATCTGCGCCTCTCTTCGTCGAACCTCAACTCCCGCTGTCTTTTGGCCTTCTCTATTTCTTCCTGTCCCTTTTCCTTAGCTTCAACGGCTATGTCTCCGGCCTCTGCCTCGACCTTGGAGATGATGGCGTCCCTTATCTTGTCCATTCCCATGAAGCACCTCTACATTACGCCAAGCATGGTGAACGCCATTATGCTGAACACCAGGGCAAGAACGGCTATCAGCTCAACGAAGACTGCCAGCATCATAGAGCTGGTTAGTATTTTCCCAGCGGTCTTGGGTAGCATTGAGATACCCGAGGCGCAGACCATGCCTTGGTATATGGCTGAGGCAGCAAAGGCAGAAGTGGCGATCAGGCAAACACCGAGCACTTGAAAACCACCGCTGCCAGCGGCAGGCAATCCGGGAGCTACTTGCTGTAATACGAGTATGAGCACTATCAGCCCGTAGAAGGACTGCGTCATTGGCAATGATGCCAGTATTATCACGTTCCTGAGCTGTTTGGGATCCTCGGACAAGGTAGCGAGGCCAGCTGAGGCAGCAATGGCAATACCTATAGCTGAACCGGCCAAACCACCAGCCAACGCCAGCGTACTACCGAAGGAAGCCAACGCGCTTGGATCTATCATGTTTTTACACCTCCTTTTCTAAGCCCTTTCTTTGACAAATACAGGTCGCGTCTTCAGTTGTAATGGACTATAATCCTCACCACCACCTTCGTAAAACTTGGATAGGAACTCGACGAAACACAGTCTCAAGGAATGTACGAAGCAACCGATACCGCTAAGAGCAAGGTTGATAAAATGCCCGAAGATCAGGACTCCAACCGCTATGATAACGCCAACGATGACTCCCACCGCGCCCGGTATGAGTCCAGAGAACTCCTGTGCCAGCATGTTGAAGCTCGACGCCAGGTAGAATGTGGCCAGGCCAACGCCGGCCAGCCTGGCATATGACATCACGTCGCCAAGAAGACCGGTCAGATCCAGGATCCAAAAGATAGCGCCCAGGGCACCTTGCTGCATGAAAGAAGACACAATGATGGCTATCACGCTGGCACCCACAATGTACATGAAGATGGTGTATGTGCCCGGACTCACCGGCAGAGATATATTGAATAACCATAGTAGGATTACAGGAATGCCGAAGAGCTGGAGTGCAAAGAGTGCAATCTTGTTCACCACTGCGCCTCTGTCCCCTCTTCTCACCCCACGAATCAACGCCATTACGTGAGCTATGTTTACGTGAATCAGGCCCAGTATGATGGAAAGGATTATGAAGGAAATCGGATTGGTGAGCATGTCTCTTACAGGCTCCAGGAGGGCGGCGCTCTCGAGTCCGAAGAGGAGGTAGTACACATCTCCAAGGTAATTCCCGGTCAGTAAGCCGAGTACGAGGGCAACTGCTCCGCTGATGTAGAGTACTCTTTGGAACAGCCTGTAACCTTCCGAATAGGGGTCGTCAACAAATCTACGTATTACGAATCTTGTGGCCAGTATGATGCCGATTGCATAGACTACATCGCAAAGCATGAGGCCGAAGAACGCGGCGAACGAATATGCTACTATCGGTGTGGGGTCCCATTCGTTATACTTCGGCGTACCGAACAGATTCACAATGACTTCGAACGGCTTAAGCGCGGTTACGTTCCTCAGCTTGGTGGGCGGTTCCTCTCCTTCCTCTGGCCCCCTCGTGTCAATGAACACATGGCTTATGCTATCCTTGAGCTGAGAGATTGTAGCTTCGAGACTACTCTCTGGCATCCACCCCTCGATCAAAGTGACATACCTTGCCTCAGAGGCTTTCTCCAAAACTGCCAGCCTGTCCGCTTCTGCCGACATTGCCTCCCTGAACAGGACGAGCTTCTCTGAGCTCTCCTTGGTTATGTTATCGATCTGGGTGTTAAGCTTTTCTGTTTCCTCTTCGACACTGTGAATCTTGCCGGCGGCGACCTCAAGGAACCGTCGCACCGTCAAATCCTCTCCTGGTATGTCCAGGACCTTGCCGCCACCACTCTTGACCGCAGACTCTATCGTCTTTCGGTCTTCAGTTCTGCCGACTACGTAGAAGATGACCTCGCTCCGCAATGCGATAGCGATGCTCTCAAGGAGCTGATGTTTGATGGTACGGCATAGAGCTTCATATTCCTCATCTGGAACAATGAAGACTTGAGAGAAAAGATAGCTTCCGGAAAAAGACAAGTCTCTTAGCCTGATATCAAGTCGTTGCCCAATAGGGCTGAGATATCTCTGCAGTTCTGCTGTCTCCGCAAGCTCCTCGTTGAGCGTAGCCGCCCTTTGATGCATGTTGTTGAGCTTGGTACATAGCGGTCTTACTTCGGCGGCGACTTCGTCAAAGGGTCTGGTGTAGATCACCTCCACATCCTCTCTCAGCGATATTCTTTCCCCCTTGGGAATGTGGGCCAGTAGGTCGTTGATGCTCGCCACCAGGTCACTGATTGTCCTTCGTTCCTGCTCAATGGTTTCCTTGTCCACGGGCTTCAACTCTTCGCTCTCTTCAACATGAAGCACACCGGCGGTGTGCAGAACTTTGAGGGCCTTGGTGGAGTGATCCTTAGTAGTTACTACCCTGACCTTGACCATAGGCTCAGGTGTATTGACGATTAGAGGCACCATGTTAATTCTTACCCGCGACGATACTCACCACGCGCTTCGTGATCTCCTCCAGCTTCTTATCAGCATCGATGCCGATTTCAGCCGCCTGCCTCTTAGAGTCCTTGATTGCTTCGTCGGCCTCCGCTCTGGCCTTACTCACAATCCTGTCGCATTCAGTTCTCACCGCATCGAGAGGCAGCGGAGAGGAGAGTATTCTCCTGGCCTCTTCCCTGGCTTCAAGGAGAATCTCGTTGGCTCTGGTCGACGCCTCCTGGAGCATCTTTTCAGCTTCAGCCTCGATCGCTTCCACGCTATCAGCGACTCTCTCGGACATAACACACTCTCCTGGTAGTTCCTTGGGTCGGCGCTAGACAGGGCTTGCACATAGTCTTCTTCTGCAATTGGGTGGACAACCTTCCGGTAAGTGACGGTTGGCTACGCTGGCGATTATAGCAGAGGAGTTCGGTTTTGGCAATCGATACCTCGGGTAAGAAGCTAGATTCCTTAGCGGTCAGCAGCTTCGGAGTTTGTTAGTGGAGCGAAATGCTCTATAATTTGAGATGTGAGGGTGCATACATTACACGGGTGGGAGGTGAGTGTTGCCAAAGCGAGAGAAATACAGTTGAGCCTGGCGAAAAGGGTGGTCGCTGAAAACGTAGTCGGTAAGCTAGGCCTTGTTGCTGGTATTGACATATCTGCTCCACATGCTCAGGGCGTAGCAAGAGGCGCAGTGGTAATTCTACGCTATCCTGAACTTAGCGTGGTTGAGATACAGGTAGTCGAAGGCAGGGTGGCATTTCCCTATGTTCCCGGGCTGCTTTCGTTTCGAGAGACCCCCTTAATTCTGGCCGCATGTAAGAAACTACATAATGTTCCCGATCTCATTCTGATTGATGGGCAGGGCATTGCCCATCCCAGGAGGCTTGGGCTCGCCTCGCACGTGGGGCTGCTTCTTGATCTGCCTACCATAGGCTGTGCAAAATCCATCCTTTGTGGCCGGCACGGGCCCGTGGGAGAAGAGGCGGGTTCTCACGCTGAACTGCTTGATAATGGTGAGGTCATCGGAGCGGCGTTGAGGACTAAGTCCGGAGTGAGACCGGTATATGTTTCCGTGGGGCACAAGACTAACCTGGCATCGGCTCTGGAGTGGGTGGCGAAGTGCTGCCGAGGCTATAGACTTCCTGAACCCACCCGTCTGGCTCACCTCGCTGCCGCGGGCAGGCTTGT
>SOJG01000070.1 GCA_004375885.1 Dehalococcoidia bacterium | reverse complement strand
CGAAGGCAGATAGCTGCCGTTATCAAGAGGGGTGGCATAGCCCTTAACGGGAAGGTAGTCCAGAGCTTCAACGAGCCGGTTGACCCCGTGGAGGACGTCATCACCATCGACGGTAAACACATTTCCGTGGCAGTGGAGCCCATGGTTTATCTCATGCTCAATAAGCCTAAAGGAGTCCTTTCCAGCACGACTGACAAGAGAGGAGGGAAAACGGTAATCGATGTGCTCCCGGAGAAATACCGCCACATCCGTCTTTATCCTGTTGGTCGGCTGGATAAGGACTCCACAGGCTTGATTCTCCTGACCAATGATGGCGAGCTCACTTTTCGCTTAACGCATCCTCGTTTTGAAGTAGAGAAGGAATACCTGGTGCGAACGGAACAAGACCTCAAGCCGGAAGACAAACAGAAGCTGGAAAAGGGAATCCATCTGGACGACGGGAAAACATCCCCGGCCAAAGTCAAACCCCTGGAATATCCACCCTTCAACTACTCCGTGACCATACATGAAGGCAGGAGACGTCAGGTGCGTCGTATGTTTGCCGCTTTGGGATACAGGATTCTGGGGTTGAGGAGGATAAGATTCGGCAGTCTCAGATTGGGTGCACTGCAGAGCGGTGAAATCCGCGAGCTCACTCCCAGGCAGGTTCAATCACTGAGAATGGGACGAAGCGGATGAACAGCGGGCAGCGAGTATAAGGACGTCTCCGGCAGGAATGGGCCGCGCACTCGCAAAGAACAGGAAGCTAGAGAAAGAGGCAGGGAACCAGGATATCGCAGAAGCGACCGGCTAGGGCAAGCCCACAAACACTATCAGCAAGCCTACTACCACCATTGTCACACCCAAAGCTAGCAAGGCAATCATAAGCTTCATATTCATGTGTAGGACCCTTTCTAAACCGGCTGCTTGCTATGATACTAGAATACCAAGCAAAAGAGAAGGCCCGGTGTTCTGCTCAATAGCTGGGCGTCAAGCACACAGGCTATTACACTCACCACTTGTTCATCACCGGTGAAAACCGACCTGCAGAAACAGTAAACGCTATTCGGCGATCGGGAGAGTGAACGAAAAACGGCTTCCCTTTCCCAGCTTGCTCTGGACTTCGATTTTCCCGCCATGAGCTTCCACCAGGCGCTTGGCAATGGTGAGCCCCAGGCCGCTGCCACCCGTAGACCTGGCGCGAGACTTGTCGACCCTATAGAATCGCTCAAAAATGTTGGGCAAGTCCTGAGCAGGAATACCTTCGCCAGAATCCGCTACGCTAAGCTCCACCCAGTCACCACATCTGGCAGCACTCACAGTGATGGTGCCTCCTTTACCAGTGTGAGCCACAGCATTCTCCAGCAGGTTATTCAGCACCTGACTGATCCGCTGCCAGTCAATGTTAACCGATGGCAGCTTGTCCGGGACGTCAAGGGACAAAGATATCTCCTTGGCTGCAGCCTGAGGCTCCCAGGGAGTTACTGCCTGCCTGACTAACTTGGCGACGTCCTCCGCCTGATAGATCAGCTTCAGTTCGCCAGCTTCGGCGAGACTCAGGTCCTGGAGCTCATCAACCAGCCGTGACAGCAAAGCTGTCTCCTCATGGAGCGTCCGGATGGTAGCAGCGTTCGGCTTCATCACCCGGTCGCGAATCGCCTCCAGGTAGCCCTGAATATTGGCAAGAGGCGTTCTCAGTTCGTGGGCAACATCAGCAACCAGATTCCGTCGCAATTGCTCGGCGCGCTCCAGGTTCGAGGCCATAGAGTTAAAGGCTTGGGCCAGTTCACCTATTTCCCCGTCCTCCTTGACCTGAACCCTCTGAGACAGGTCTCCCCGCCCCAACTCCCTGGCAGTCACAGCAAGAGCCTGGATGGGCGACGACACCCTCCGCGCCAGGACGAAGGATAACACTGAAGCGACGCCAATTGCCAGCAAGCCTCCCAAGAGCAGAAAGCGGTTCACGGACTCCGAGAGCTCTTGCAGCGGGGGAAACTCTTCTCCTACTGCGGGTTCAGGTTCGAGGTACAGTGTTGCCACATGCTCTCTTTCCCCAAAAAGGGCCTCCACTCTATGGCCCGTTGAGTCAGGATCGACATAGGTCTCCCCCAAATACTCTCCCCCCGAATCGGCTATGACCAGCCCATCGACATCGGTCACTATGATACGCTGCACAGAGACAGCCGATGCATCGTCAACTACGGATCCGATGCCCGCCCAGCTCCCGGCCACATAATAATGGCTGGCTAGTATTATAGCCATCTGGTCGAACTGAAATTGCTCTCTTAGTTCCTCGTAGCGCTCGATTTCAAGGGCAATGCTCCGACTAACGAAGAAATACAGAGTGCCTACGGTCACTAGTATAACCGCGGTGAAAGCCACCACGAATCGAAACCACAGACTATGTGTCATTGCTCACCGCCGCCGAATTTGTAGCCGACGCCATAGACGGTCTTTATATATTTGGGGTCGGCGGGATCGGGCTCAATCTTGCGCCGCAGATTGAGGATATGAACATCGATGGTGCGGTCGAGGCCTTCAAAATCATAGCCCAGAGCCTTTTCAATAAGCTCAGCCCGGCTGAAGACCCGGCCCGGATTCCTGGCCAAGACTCCCAGCAGTTTGAATTCAATCTTGGTCAGGTTGAGCTGTCTGTCAGCAAGGCGCGCCTCCCGTTTCTCGAAATCCATGGTGAGTTCATTGTGCTTGATCTCTGCGGGACCACGCTCTCCCGGAAGCCGCCTCAGCACTGCCCTCACTCTCGCTGCCAACTCACTGGGACTAAAAGGCTTGGTTACATAGTCGTCGGCGCCCATCTCCAGGCCCGTCAGCTTGTCCTGGTCAGTAGTCCTGGCAGTAAGCATGATGATCGGCACATCGGATTCACGTCTCAGGATACGACAGATCTCAAGGCCATAAATGTCCGGCAGCATGAGGTCTAGAACTATGAGGTCGGGACGGTTTTCTCGAGCCAGCCGCAGGGCTTCAACCCCATTATAAGCAGTGAGAACCAGGTAGCCGTCCCGGTTTAAGTAGAGCTTGACCAGCTCTACGGTCCTGATATCATCATCCACCACCAGAACTCTTGTGCGCGCCAACTCCAGCCTCCTGGCAATCCTTCAAGGTTCTCTAACCTTATAACACAAATGTTAAGAAATTGCTAAGGGACCCGCTCTCACGGAGATGCCTCTTAACAATCCGAGTGGGGTGAGAGGGTCCCATCAAGCAACTGACCATGCTTCGCCACCGCAGCGGCGCTCATGGATTGACATGCCTGCCTACGCCGATTATAATCTCCTCTGGAACGAGACATAAGAATGGAAACGAAGTCATCCCCAGACCCGGATCATAAACGGCGACGCGTTGCTGTTTGCGTTCGATGGAGGTGGGGCTTGCCTTAGTGCAGGTCTTTGATTGAGGCGTGTCCGCCCCACGTCCCACCGGACGTGGGGTTTTTCTTTGTCTGTAACATGAGCGAAGGGTTTGCCGAGAAGCCGTCACCGGAAGCTCTGGATGAGAACACATTCAAGGAGCTCCTGGAGAGCAAGCAATACAGGGCGTTGCGAGGCCGGCTGTCGAACTCAGAACCGACGCATGTCGCCGATTTGCTGGCCAGCATACCTGCCGACGAGGCAGTGATAGCCTTTCGCCTCCTCCCTAAGAGCCTTGCCATTTCTGTTTTCGATTACATGGATGGAGCCTTCCAGAACCAGCTGCTTGAAGCCTTCAGTGACCAGGCAGCGCGGAGTTTCCTGGAAGCAATGCCGCCCGACGACCGGACGGAGCTGCTCGACGAGGTGCCTGCCAAGGTAGCTCGCAGGCTATTACAGATACTCTCGCCCGACCAGCGCCGTGTCACCATGCAGTTGCTGGGCTATGAGGAGGACACGGCCGGACGCGAGATGACCCCCTTGTTCGTAGACCTGCACGGGGACATGACTGTGGCTCAGGCGCTGGAAAGGATCCGCAGGCTTGCCATCAACCGGGAGACCGTATACGTATGCTACGTTATGGACCGCCGCCGTCATCTCATAGGAACTGTCTCACTCAGGGAGTTGGTGGTCGCCGACCCGGATGCCAGTGTGACCAATATCATGAGGCCGGACCCTGTCTTCGTCTCTACTCACACCGACCGTGAGGAAGTGGCCAGGGAACTGCGCGAGCATAACCTGCTGGCAATTCCCGTTGTGGACGCAGAGGATCGTCTCGTCGGTATCATCACGTATGATGACGTGGTGGACATCGTGGAGCAAGAAGCCACCGAAGATATCTATCGCTTTGGTGCGGTCCCGGGTACGGAGCGAGGTTACTTCGCCAGCCGTATTCTCAGCGTTGTCCGGCGCCGTGGGGTATGGCTCCTCCTGCTTATCGTGGTAAATACCATCACTGGCAGTATCATTGCCGGGCAGGAAAGACTGCTCGGGGAGATACTGATACTGGCGGCCTTCATCCCGCTGCTGATTGGCACCGGCGGGAATGTGGGAGCGCAATCGGCCACCGTCGTTATCCGTGGGCTGGCTACCGGGGAGGTGAAACCAAGACGCGCCCTGGCCGTGGTCTTGCGAGAGGCCGGGATAGGTGCTATCCTGGGCGTTGTCCTTGGCGCAGTTGCCCTGGGCTGGGCTTATATGCTGGGCGGGAACCTGAAGGTGGCCATCGTAGTGTGCACGACCCTGGTGGCCATCTCAGTAATGGCAACCCTGGTAGGCGGAGCTCTACCGTTCATTTTCCGTCTATTCAAAGTTGACCCGGCCCTGGTCTCTGCCCCTTTCATAACTACGATTATGGATATATTCGGCGTGGCGCTCTACTTTGGCATTGCCCATATGATACTGGTAGTGTAATCAGGCTGTTGAGCGAAGCCGAAGCGCTCCTCCACGCTGGCATAAGGAGATTGACATGACGAATAGAGTTGTCGAAGAGCCAAAGAAAAAGCCCATGATAACACGACTGCAAAAGCTGCGAACGTCTGCTGGCAAAGAGCGATTCGATGCCCTCCTGGTTTCCCAGCCGGAGAACCGCCGCTATCTTTCTGGCTTTACCGGCTCCTCAGGATGGCTGCTCGTTTCAAAGCAGAAGGCTATTTTGGCTACCGACTTTCGCTATGTGGAGCAAGCTAAGGGTGAGTCTCCAGACTTCGAAATCGTCCAGACCAAGGGAGAGCTACACGACTGGCTGCCTGGTTTGATCTCCGATTCGGGATGGAACAGACTGGGCTTCGAGGCCAACTGCATTTCTTACGATAGTCATCATAAGCTCACCGAGGCCATAGAGACGAAGCACGTTGACCTTGAGCTGATTCCCACCACCGGCCTGGTAGAAGAGCTCCGTGCCATAAAAGAGCCTGGAGAGCTGGATTCCATCACAAGGGCAGTAGCTCTGGCTGATGCCGCTCTTGAACAGGCCAAGGCAATAATCCGTCCGGGAATAACGGAAAAGGAGGCAGCCTGGGAGATAGAAAAGCTCCTTCGTCAGGAAGGGAGTGAAGGCATCGCTTTTGAGATCATTGTGGCTTCAGGCCCGAATTCGGCTTTGCCTCATGCCAGGCCTACGGAGAGGACGATTCAGTCCGGTGAACCGGTACTCATTGATATGGGAGCGAGATTCAACGGTTATTGCAGCGACCTTAGTCGCACGTTGTTCTTTGGCCAAGCCGACAACACCCTACGGCGGATCTACGACATAGTGCTCAGAGCACAGACCGCTGCTATAGAAGGAGTTGAAGCAGGCATGGACGCCGCGCAGGCAGACCGGCTGGCTCGAAGGACAATTGAGCAAGCTGGCTATGGAGATGCCTTTGGTCATGGTTTGGGACATGGTGTCGGGCTGGCAGTGCACGAATCCCCAAGGCTTGGCTTTAATTCCTCCGATTCACTTCTAGATGGCATGGTTTTCACCATAGAACCCGGAATCTACCTCGTGGGACAGGGTGGTATCAGAATTGAAGATATGGCCGTCCTGGAAAACGGGAAGGCCAGAGTACTGACCGGGGCCAGGAAGGATAGCCCGCAGCCGCCAGCTCTCGGCAATCAGTAGTGTGATGAATGCCGAAAGACGCTCACAGGATACTTGACAATTGAAGACTTCACAGGGCCGAAAGCACGGCACAGCGGGTCTGGAGCCCGTGGCTGCGACGTTGAGGCGAAGACCGGATACCCCCGGCTGATACAGCTGAGGGCAAAATGCTTGAGTAGGAGGTTACGAAATGCTCGATGCCGGAGAATTGAGAAAGGGAGCTGCCATAGAGCTAGACGGCCAGATATACCAGGTTGTGGAATATCAGCATGTCAAGATGCAGCAAAGGCAGCCTGTGGTCAAGTTGAAACTCCGCGATGCCCGTAGTGGGAATATCACGGAGCGGAATTTCCAATCCGGGGACAAAATCACGCCAGCGTTCCTGGAGCATCGCCCGGCCCAGTACCTCTATAACGATGGGGACCTCTATTATTTCATGGATAACGAGAGTTACGAGCAGATTATGTTGACTTCTGCTCAGATAGGACGGGGGGCAGACTATCTCAAGGAGGGTCTCGTGCTGGAAATCCTGACCTGCAAGGGAGACACCGTGGCGGTAGAGCTACCCAATTCGGTAGAGCTTCAGGTCAGGGAGACGGAGCCCGGCTTTAAGGGGGACAGAGCTACGGCGGGGACCAAGTCAGCCACGCTGGAGACTGGGGTAACCATCCAGGTTCCTCTCTTCATCAACACGGGCGACATCATCAGAGTCAATACACGCACTGGCGAATACCAGGAGAAAGCAGGCTGACACGACTGGATTAGCCTTACCGCTGCCAGCCATCGGCAGTGCTAGCTCATTGCCCCAACTCCAACTGAGGTTGAACGAAGCTGGCTGCAATCTTTGACGAATCTGATATAATCCTGTAACGGCAAAGGGGAGGCATATCTTTCCATCGCCACGTTCAGACTCAGCTAACCGGGCGTACTGCCTCAGGATGATCGGAGGAAGAGAGCCCGGAATGACCGATAGGCAATAGTAGGACAAGTAAGCTAAGTGATAAAAGCTGATTTGCATATCCACACCTGCTACTCTATGGATTGTCTGATGCCTTTGGAGCAAATAGTCGAGCGTTGCCTCGAGCTAGGGATAAACTGCATCGCTGTAGCTGACCACAATACCATTCGTGGGGCCCTGAAATTGAAGGAGATTGCCCCCTTTAGAGTGATCGTTGCTGAAGAGATCCTGACACCCGCAGGCGAAATAATGGGACTCTTTCTCAATGAAGCGGTCCCCAAGGGATTGTCTCCCCACGAAGCAATATCTCAAATCCGAAGCCAAGGCGGTCTGGTTGGTATTCCTCATCCATTTGGCCGGCCATTCTTCTGGAATGGTGACACGCTAACCTCGGCAGAAGTCCTATCCCGGGTGGATATTATCGAGACTCTGAATGCTCGTACGCCGTCCTCCAGAAGCATCGCCAGAGCGTGGAGACTGGCCAAGGAGCATGGGAAAGTTGCCAGCGCTGGCAGCGATGCCCATACCCCAGGTGAGATTGGCCGGGCGTATGTGGAAATGCCTGAATTCGACGGACCCGACGACTTCTTGAGTTGCTTAGCCCAAGGCAGAGTTCTGGGGCGGAAATCCAGTTCCTTAGTGCATTTTTCAAGCGTGTGGGCCAGGATCAGAAAACGTATACGCGGACATTCTTCGCGGAGTTTACCCTGAGCGATAGGAGATTGCTTCGCTCCGCTGGCAATGACAAAAAGCGAAGGGCCCAGAATGACCACAGATGTGCAAGGTAAGGCAGGCTCTTGCTAAACATTGGTTGGTTTTCCACAGGAAGAGACGAAGCTGCCCGACAGCTCTTGCAGGCCGTCCAGGACAGCAGCCGCAGCGGCGATATTAGTGGAGAAATCAGCTTCGTTTTTAGCAATCGAGAACCCGGCGAGGCGAACGAGAGCGATCTATTCTTTGAGCTTGTTCAGAGCTACAGCATTCCCCTGGTCTACTTATCACACAACAAGTTCAGGAGCGCGGTGGGAGAAAGCGACTGGCGTGTCAAGTACGGAAGAGAGGTAAACAAGCAGATTGAATCGTTTGCTCCCGACCTAATTGTTCTTGCTGGCTATATGCTCATCGTGGACAAAGAGCTATGCCGGAAATATGACATGATCAACCTTCATCCTGCGCCTCCCGGCGGACCTACTGGTAGCTGGCAGGAGGTGATTTGGGCTCTGGTCCAGGATAGAGCCGAGACAGCCGGGGCAATGATGCACCTGGCGACGCCTGAGCTGGATAGAGGCCCGGTAGTCAGCTACTGCCTCTTCTCTATTACAGGTGAGCCCTTCGCTGAATACTGGCGAAGGGATGACAGAGACATGCTGTTCCGGCTGATCCGCCAACACGAGCTGGCCAGAGAGTTCCCTCTTATCATTCTGACGCTACAAGCTGTAAGCCGGGGCGACGTAGGTATAAAGGACGGGAGAGTAGTTGATGCCCGGGGAAATGTAATCAGCGGCTATGACCTTAGCGATAGGGTAGATGAAGAGGTGAAGAAAAGCCTGAGATGAACCTGATTTGCTTCGATCTGGAGGGCCCTCTAACCCCTCAAGACAATGCCTATGAACTGATGAAGCTATTCCCCCGGGGCGACAGGATCTTCGAGGTCATCAGCCGCTACGACGATTTGCTGGCTTTAGAAGGCCGGCCTGACTATGAGCCGGGAGACACGCTTGCTCTCATCGCTCCTTTCCTGGCCTATCACCAAGTAGAAGAGGAGCAGATCGCTGCCATGGGGCACGGAGCCCGGTTGACGCCAGGCGCGGCTGCACTCATACCAAAACTCAAGTCTCAAGGCTGGCACATATTCTGTATCACCACCAGCTACGAGCAATATGCCTGCGCCGTCACACAGAGACTGAACATACCCGGTGAGAATGTAGCTTGCACTGCCTTTCCGCTGACGCAGATTCGCCAACTGTTGAGCCGGGACGGACTCGCCTTGCTGAAGCAGGCAGAAGACGCCATTGCGAATCTCAGTCCCTTCGTTGACGATGCCAGGATAAGGGAACATCTGGACCATTTATACTGGCAGAAACTGCCTGAAACACCCTCGGGAAGAATCATCAACCAGGTCAGACCGGTGGGGGGGAGACGCAAGGTAGAGGCTTTGCAGAACTTCAGCACCAGGCTGGGGAAACCGCTTTCTCGTTGGACGGTGGTAGGCGATAGCATCACAGACTCCGAAATGCTCCGTTCTGTGAACAAGGCAGGCGGCCTGGCCATCGCTTTCAACGCTAATGAATACGCCCTCAAGTATGCCACCATGAGTTTGGCGTCCGTTAGATTAGATGACTTGTGGATAGCTCTCGAAGCCTGGGAGAAAGGTGGCCGCCGGGCTGTTGAAAGGAAGGTCAGGGAGAGGGAGAAACCGGGGGAGAACAGCAACAGAGGGCATTTTCACTGGCTAGCCGAAGAGAAAGACATAACGATTCCGCTGGAAATCCATAAGAGGATTCGACATCTGGTTAGAGAGGAGTCTGCCAAGCTGGGCTAGTATGCCTCACTCCCGTCTTCCGGTCTCGCGAAAGATCCACACGAAAGTAACAATAGCGATCACCGAAATAACGATGATAGTGACTAAGCCCGCTCTGCCCAACCCGCCCAATGCTTCTCCAGCAATATAAGTCGCAGTACTTGGCTCCATCAAGGCTGTTATCATCTCACCCGTCAGAGCAGTGAAGCCATGGCCTCGTTACATTCCTCTCCCTGGCAGGGAAAGGTCAAGCTGTCATGCTACTTCTTGGCTGGCTTGCTGAGTATCTCGTCTATAATGCCGTACTCCACTCCTTGTTCAGCGCTAAGATAGAAGTCTCTGTCGGTGTCGTGGGCGATCTTCTCTACCGACTGACCTGTGTGCTTAGCTATGATGTTACGTATCATTTCCTGCATCCTCATGATTTCTCTGGCAGCGATTTCAACATCCGCCGCCTGCCCCTGAGCGCCACCCACTGCCTGATGCAGGTGTATAGTCGAACTGGGCAAAGCGTACCTCTTGCCTTTGGTCCCGGCGCAGAGAAGCAGGGTACCCATGCTGGCTGCCAGGCCAACACAAATGGTGGATATAGGACAGCGAAGAATCTGCATAGTGTCGTAAATGGCTAAGCCAGCGCTGATAACGCCACCAGGGCAATGAATATAAAGGTTTATATCCTTTTCCGGGTCTTCTCTCTCTAAGTAGAGGAGCTGAGCAAGGATAAGATTGGCTATCTGGTCGTTGATCGGCGTGCCCAGAAAAACGATTCGCTCTCTGAGCAGGAGAGAATATATGTCAAAAATACGTTCGCCCCGAGCACTGGTCTCGGTCACTGTAGGGATTATAACTTGAGATGTAGTTTCCATCATTCCCCCTTTTTCGTATCATCGGCATTAGCAACAGCTATCTCCAACAGTCGATCCATCGTCCTTTGAGTATGGAGGGATTGCTCAATGGATTCCCTAATCTGAGGCAGTGAAAAGAACTGCCTTGCCTTTTCCTTGTCCTCAGCCTCATCTGCAATCTCATCTACCCTATTATCTACCTCTGAAGAGCTGATTTCAATCCCCTCACCTTCAGCCAACTTGCCCAGGACAAGACCCTGAGTAAGCCGCTTCCTGGCTATAGGCCGCAGTGCTTCTCTCAGTTCTTCTTCTGTCTTACCGGTCCTCCTCACGTAATCCGCCACCTCTGTAAAGCCCAAGCGTTGTGCCTCATTCCTGAGAAGCCCGACGATCTCCCCATCCTCCAGAACGGGAGGGTAGTTCACCTCGCTGATCTCCACTAGAGCATCAAGCGCCTTCTGCCTCAGCTCCGAACGATTACTGGCTTCAGCCCTGGTTCTTAAATCAGCGGCCACCTTCTGCCTCATGCCATCCAGGTCATCATGGCCGATACTCCGGGCCAACTCGTCATCAAGCTCAGGCAACTGTTTCTCCTTTATCTCGGTAACAGTCACTCTGAAAGCGCCTTCTTTGCCACGCATTTCGCCAACAGGATAATCATGTGGAATAGTCAGGGTGAAAGTCTTTTCCGTGTTTTTCTCAATGCCCTGCAAATGAGAGGCAAACCCGGGCACCGGTGAGCGCGAATCCCCATCCACCTCATATATTACGCCCTTGCGATCTAACCAGCGCTTCCCTTCTACACTGGCTTCGATGTCCAGGGTAATTAAGTCGCCCGTCTCAACGGAGCGGTCCACAGGCACCCATGTTCCCTGTCTTTCACGGAGCTGCTCCACGGCAGCAGTGATTTCTTCGCTGGCGATCTCCGGCACAGGCTCCGGCTCCAGCCTTATGCTATGGTAATCGCCAAGCTTGACCTCGGGTTTGAGGGATATCATGGCCTTGAAGACCAAAGGCTCAGTTTGAATGATCTCGATTTCGGGTCTGTCAATGGGTTCCAGTCCTTGAGACTCGATCGCCTCTTTGTAGAGCTGCGGTATGAGATGTTCCAATGCCTCCTCCAGCAAGTTCGTCCTTCCTATGTGCTGCACCAGAACGGCACGCGGTGCTTTCCCCTTGCGGAAACCCGGTATGGACACCTTATTCACAAGGTGATCGTAGGCCTCATCCAGTGACCTATCCAACTCGCTGGCTTCGGCCTCGACAGTCAGGACTGCCTGGCAATTCCCGGAGTTCTCTGTGCTTGCTTTCATCTCTCATCCCTGGTCATTGTGAGTGAAGAACCTCGTGCTTCAGCTTGAGGTTTAGCTCGTCAAGCTGGCTTTTGTCAACGTAGGAGGGGCTATCTAGCATCATATCAACGCCGTTCTGGTTCTTGGGGAAGGCAATGACCTCCCTTATGCTTCGCTCTCCGACCAGCAGCATCACCAGGCGGTCTAGTCCTATGGCAATGCCGCCGTGGGGTGGTGCTCCGTACTCCAGTGCCTCCAGGAGACCTCCAAATCGGCTGTCCGCTTCTTCTTTGCCGTAACCAAGGAGGCTGAAAATCCTCTCTTGAAGCTCACGATTGTGGACTCTGATACTGCCGCTGCCCAGTTCGCAGCCATTGCAGACTACATCGTAGTGCTGACCGTGGACTTCGCCGGGCTCTGTATCAAGAAGCAGCATATCTTCCTCTCGAGGAGCAGTAAATGGATGGTGCATGGTTTCCCAATGATTCGTGGCCTCATTCCACTCCAGCAGAGGAAAATCGACTACGAATGTGAAAGCCAGGAGCTTGCCATCAGCCAGATTGAGCCTCCCTGCCATCTCATTGCGCAACCCGTCAAGCGTTTTGTTAACTACCTCCGATTTGTCAGCCACGACAAGCAACAGGTCGCCGGGCTTTGCCTCCAATCTGCTGGCCATTTGCCCCAATTGGTCTGGGGTCAGGTATTTAGCGGCCGCCGATTTCACCTCACCCGTGCCTGTTGTCTGACCTGTGAAAGCCACGGTTGTAAGTCCCCGCGCACCCAAGCCTTTTGCCAGATTAATCAGCTCATCAATTTGGTGGCGGGTGTAATGACCACAGCCGGGAACGCATATTGCCTTCACCTTGCCACCGTGGTCAATAGCCGAGCGGAAAACCTGGAAGTCGGTGCTGGCAGCTATATCAGATATATCTCTGAGCTCCAGGCCAAACCTGATATCCGGCTTGTCTGTGCCATATTTCTCCACCACTTCTTTATAGGAGAGACAGGAAAAGGGCTTCAGCAAGCGCATCTCAGGTCTGACAGTCTCCACGAGCGAGGTAAAAAGCTCCTCAATCAGCTGTAATATGTCCTTCGCGTCGATGAAACTCATTTCCAGGTCAAGCTGAGTGAATTCAGGCTGGCGGTCTGCCCGAAGGTCCTCATCCCTGAAGCAGCGGGCTATCTGGAAGTACTTCTCAAACCCGGCCACCATGAGGATCTGCTTGAGCTGCTGCGGAGACTGAGGAAGGGCGTAAAACCTGCCCGGACTGATACGGCTGGGCACAAGATAGTCGCGGGCCCCTTCTGGTGTGCTCTTGATCAGTATAGGTGTCTCAATCTCAACAAAGCCTCTACCGTCCAGGAAATCACGAATGAACTTTGTCGCCCTGTAGCGTACAATGAGATTATCCTTCATCCTCGGTCTTCGCAGGTACAGGTAGCGATTCTTCAGGCAAAGCGATTCTTCAACTTCCTCATCGTCGCTTATATAGAATGGCGGGGTCTTCGACGGATTGAGGATGAGAGCATCCTCAGCTATGACTTCAATCGCTCCGGTAGCCAATTGGGGATTCTCCGTCCCTTTGGGCCGGGGAACGACTTCTCCCCTAACCTGAATCACATATTCACCGCGGAGCGAACCCGCTACCTGATATGCCTCCTGGGATATCTGGGGATTGAACACTACCTGCACCAGGCCTTCCCGGTCACGCAGGTCAATGAATACCTTTCCGCCGTGGTCACGACGTCGGTGCACCCAGCCGGCCAGAGTTACCCTTTGTCCGGCATGATTCTCCCGCAATTCCCCGCAACTATGGCTCTTGAGCAAGGATGTTCTCCTTTCCTGAAGTGTCAATTATAGCCGATACAGGCCCTGCCTTCAATCGAGCACATATGGGCAGGCCAGGCAAGAACGCAGTTGCCCAACTAGCTCACGCACAAGACCCATGTTTCTCCGGAAACCCCGGGGGCCCAGCAAGTGCTGCACTCAATCGGGGTAGAGCTCGTCGGGCGACGCGCCTCAGCCCCGCGCAAGGCGCTCCGCCGTAGCTGCTTCCTGGCCTTGACCCTCCGTAGACCGGCCAATCCTGGCAATTGTGCCCTGGGCCACGGCACATAGGGTCTCCTTGCTCTCATCGACCATGAAGACATCACAACGGCAGACAGCCTGAGTCTTGCTCGAATAGATGACTGTTGCTCTGGCAATCAGGGCCATCCCACTAGCCGGCCTTAAATAGTTGATCTTGTACTCCGACGTCACAACCGCCGGACCAAGAACACTTCCGCCCACGAACGTAAGGGCGTTATCTGCCGCGTAGCTGACAACACCTCCGTGCACAAAGCCATGCTGCTGTTTAAGTTGAGGAGTGATGGCAACGGTGAGTTCGGCCCACCCCGGCGAGTAGCCCGTCAGTTCCGCACCAACAAGTACACTGAAGGGTTGAGATGCCAGAGCCTCTTTTCCTAACTGCAGTAAGTCATCCATGCTCGGCCTCCGAATATACGAAAAAGCTTAATGCCAGACTCAGCGGTGGCTGTCAGCCGTCCGCCGGAATGAGTTATTATGTCAGTTCTTTCAAGATGTGCCGGGCAAGATGTTCATCTATTTCGTTATGCCTCGGAACGGGCTGTTTCTTACCTGTGGCAGGATTCTTGTATAGGTCGTGGCGGGGCCCATGTCTCGCAAGAACGCACCCTGCGTTAGATAGCCTCTTGATGAGGTCCTTCCTTCTCATACTGATAACTTAAGTTCTTTAACCAGATGCTCATCCGGCACGTCTTCCATTGTCATCAGTACATAGGCATCTTTCATATTCTCTTCAAGTTCTTCTAATGTTTTCCCCTGCGTCAT